>JAOUPQ010000034.1 GCA_029879765.1 Nitrospinota bacterium
CGGGCCTGCCGACATCTATTGAGTAAATAAAGGTTCATGCGGCAATTGCGTCGTTCAAAGGAAATATACAGAATTTCCCCCTTAATCCTGGATCATTTTCCCAATAATGAAAATCCGTTTTCTCTGTCGGCCACAGCTTCCATACTTTGCATTGACCTCCTCCTGACAACGGCCACTAATGGCGCTGCCACCAGTGGCGTGGCCACTAATGGTGTGGCCACCAGTGGCGTGATCCCCGGTTTTAATGTACATTACACCTCATGAGTGGATATCCCATTGACAGGATCGTTGTGACCGAGGAAGCCGGAAGTTCGCCCATCCTCCAGCGCGCCCTGGCCGCATGGCCCACCGCCGAAGTGGTGGGAGCCAGCGCCATGGAAGGGGACGGCCTGGCCATGTCCCCCGATCCTGTGGCCCGCGGAAAGCGGACGCTGGTCCTGGCAAAAAACCGGGGAAGGTTCATCCGCAAATGCCCGGGGACCATGGGCCTTGTATGCTGCAACTACTGGGTCATAGACCTGGCGGAAGGATGCGCCATCGACTGCTCATACTGTGTCCTCCAGGGATACCTGACCGATCGGCGAATCCGCCTGGCGGTGAATTTTGACGATCTGGAACAGGAACTGGACGCGGAGCTTGCCGCCACCGAGGGGCCCATTCGCCTGGGGACGGGGGAGCTTTCCGATTCGTTGATGTTCGACCATCAGTTGGGGCTCTCCTCCATGCTCCTGGCCATGGTCCGCCAGCGGCCCAGGGTCGTGCTGGAGCTGAAAACCAAGACTGATAACATAGATAGCATCCTGAACAATGAACCGATGGAGAATATTGTGATCGCATGGTCGCTCAACGCTCCCGCCATCGCCGATGGCGAGGAGAAAGGCGCTGTGTCTATTGGAAAGAGGATCGACGCGGCCTCCCGCGCCGTATCGGCCGGGTGGAAGGTGGCGTTTCATTTCGACCCTCTGGTGGTCCACACCGGATGGGAAGCCGGATACCGGCAGACCGCCGCCATGCTGGCCGACAAGGTGGATCCGGCCAGGGTGGAATGGATCAGCCTGGGGGCGTTGCGGTTCCACCCATCCATGAAGAATGTAATCCGCCGCCGGTTTGGCCCGGATGGAATATTGAAGGGGGAATTCCTCCTTTGCCCGGACAACAAACTGCGATATGCGAAGCCGATCAGGCGAAAGCTTTTTGATACGGTAAAGGGCATGCTGCATGAGGCGTTGCCCGGCGCGCCGTTGTATCTTTGCATGGAAGGGGCGGAAATGTGGCGTTCTGTTTTCGGCGCCTTGCCACAGGCCATGCCCCTGGGCGCCAGGAGGTTGTTCGCATGAGCGTAGACCATATCGCCGCCGGATCCGCCGATCCGGAAGTGGTGACCCAGCGCATGAACCAGCTTCTGGAAGCCCACCCCGGAGCCGCGGAACGGATGGACCGGATGGCCCTGCTCCAGGGGATGCTGGCCGGATCTGAATACCTGGTCAACTGGCTGGCTTCCCGTCATGGAGAATTGGGGTGGCTGCTGGAGGAAGGGATCCTGGAGACGCCCCGGAGCCGAAAGGAAATGGAAGAGAGCCTGGCTGGGTTGATGGCCATATATCCGGCGCCCAAGGCGTTGCGCTATTTCAAGCACAGGGAGCTGGCCCGCATATGCGCCCGGGAATTGTCCGGCGTGGCCGGGCTGGAGGTGACCCTGGGGGAGTGGACCCAGGTGGCGGAAACGGCCATCCATGCCGCCGCCACATGGGCGGTGGAGGAGGCGAAAAAGCGGTTTGGCGACCCGGTCTACACCGGGCTGGACGATCCGGAGCCCAAACCGGCGGGGTTCGCCGTGATCGGCATGGGCAAGCTGGGGGGAGGGGAGCTGAACATCTCTTCCGACGTGGATGTGATGTACGTCCACACCTCCGACAGGGGGACCACCACAGGCCCGAAAAAAGTCCATCTCCACGAGTTTTTCACCCATGTGGCCCTGTCCACCACCAAGCTTTTGAACGATGTCACCGAGGATGGGTTCGTGTTCCGCATGGATCTGGAGCTGCGGCCGGAAGGCCCGTCGGGGGAGATCACCAATTCCATAGGCGCCATGGAGACATATTACGAATCCTACGGGCGGCAGTGGGAGCGCCAGGCGCTGATCAAGGGGCGGCATTGCGGCGGGGACCTTGCGGTGACCGAGGAGATAATGAAAAGGCTCCAGCCCTTCATCTATCGCAAATACATGGACGAGACGGCGCTGAAGGAGATCGCCGACATCAAGAACAAGATCGACCGCAGCCTGGCCACAAAAAAGACATCCAAAAGCCCCGCCGACGACATCAAGCTGGGCCGGGGGGGGATCCGGGAGATCGAGTTCACCGTCCAGGCGTTGCAGTTGCTCTATGGCGGAAGGAACAAGACTCTGCGGGCGCGCTCCACCCTCAAAGCCCTGGACGCATGCCAGGCCGTGGGGCTGGTTTCGCTGCCCCACCATGCCGACCTGAAGGACAGCTACATATTCCTGCGCAGGATGGAGAACAGGATCCAGTACGACAGCAACCTGCAGACCCACATTGTCCCCGCCGATCCGGAGAAACGGGACGCCCTGGCCCGGCTGATGGGCTTTGCCGGGGAAGAGCCTGGCGAGAAAATGATGAAGGAGACAGCCCGGAGAAGAAAGAGGGTGCGGGAGATATTCGACCTGTTCACCCTGGAGAAGGAGAGCGAGGCGGAGAGGTTCCCCGCGCCGCTGGAGGATGAGGAGGCGATCGCCCACTGGCTCGATTCGTTAAGGTTCGACCACCCCATGGCTTCGGCCAGGGCTTTATTGCTCCTGCGCGATGGTCCCGCCTTCTCCCACCCGTCGGAAAAAAGCCAGCGAGCTTTCAACAGGTTCGGCCCGGAGCTTGTGGCCAAGGCCGCCGCCAGCGCCTGGCCGGACCAGGTGATCCTGGGATTCGCCAATTACGTGGAAGCGAAGAAGGGGAGGGACCAGCTGTATAGCCTGCTGGACAACCACAGGCCGGTGATAGAGCTTCTTTCCAGCGTGTTTTCATCATCGGAGAGCCTGACCGCGTCATTGATCCGCCAGCCGGATATCATAGAAAGGTTGCTGGCGGCGGACCCGGTGGGGATGCCCGCCGACGTGGCCCATTACCACGCGGAATTTTCCAGAATATTGCGGGTCAGCGCCGCGGATTCCATGCTGCCTATGTTCAACTCTTTCAAGATGGCGGAAAATCTGCGGCTGGGGTTGCGGCGGATATTGGGCCTGGCCGAGCGGGAAGAACTGATGAAAGGGCTGACATGGCTGGCGGAGGAATATCTGGCGGCGGCGATCCGGATTGCCCTGGAGTCCCTGCCTCCCCGCCCAAAAGGCGCCCAGTGGGCCCTGGTGGCGGCGGGGAAGATGGGCCGACGGGAGATGAACTTCGGCTCCGATATGGACCTGATCGCGCTGTTCGACCATACCGGCGCCCCTTCCGATCGGGAGAGCTGCCGAGAATGGGTGGGGATGCTGATCCAGAAGATAATCAAATTGTGTGGTGAGCTTACCACTTATGGGTATGGCTACCAGGTGGATATGCGCCTGAGGCCGGAGGGGGAGTCCGCCCCTCTGGTGGTGAGCCTGGCTTCGGCGCAGGATTACTACAGCGGCAGGGCCGGGGCGTGGGAGAGGCTGGCGCTGGTGGGGGCCAGGACCCTGGCGGGAGATGGAAAGCTGCGCGAAAGGGTGGATGGGATGCTGCTGGATTTCGTGGAGTCCCCCTCCCCCCAGGATGTGGAGCAGATCGTGGCCATGCGGGACAAGATGTCCCGGGAAAAGGTGAAGCGGGGGGTGGTGGATATTAAATTCGGCCAGGGGGGGCTGGTGGATGTGGAGTTCATCTGCCAGTGGCTGCGGATCGACAAACGGTTCCGCCAGGATTCTTTCGAGCCTTTCACCGTCACCTTGTTGCGGGAGGCCAAGCGCCACAAGTGGCTGGACGCCCAGATGGCCCAGACCCTCACCCGGGGATATGACCTGTTGCGGGCAGTGGAGGATACGGTCCGGATGAACCGGGAGCAGGCTCTGCACGCCATCCCGGAATGGGACACGGCGCTGATAAAGCGGCTCTCCCGGACAGTGGAGACAGAGGCGGGGACCGAGAAATTTCTGGACCATCTCAAAGAGACCATGGCGCAGGTCAGGAGTGTTTTCACCCAGTTCTTTTCCGGGCGGGAAGCGGGATGAAGCCCCGATGAACGAGGAGAAGAAATACGCGCTGGCGTTAAACTGCCTGCCCTACATGCATCCCAACATGTACCACGCCCTGTTATCCCGTTTTGGCTCCGCCAGGGATGTGTTCATGGCGCCTCGGGATACGCTGCTGGAGATGCGGGACCTGGGAGCGCCCATGGCGGATCTTATAAAGACGTCAGATCCTATGAAGCTGGCCGACGACGAGATCGCCCTGGCCCAGAAGCTGGAGACGAATATATATTTCCTGGGGGATTATGACTACCCCGCCCCCCTGGCCGATATTCATTTTCCGCCGCCGATCCTTTATATAAAGGGAGAGTGGAGGAAAGAGGACCGGCTCTCCTTCGCCATCGTTGGCACCCGCGCCCCCACGGCCTATGGGCGCCATATGGCCCAGAAGATCGCCGAAGGATTGGCCAAAGCGGGGATATGTGTGGTTTCCGGTTTTGCCATGGGGGTGGATGTGGCGGCCCACAAAGCGGCGCTTAAGGCCGGGGGGAGAACCGTGGCGGTGCTCGGCTGTGGGTTGAATATCAACTACCCGGCGGATCATTTCAGCCTTAAAGGGAAGATCGCCCAGAATGGCGCCGTCATGAGCCAGTTCGGCCTGACGGCGGCCCCGGGGAAGACCACTTTCCCGATCCGCAACAGGGTGGTGGCGGGGCTGACCCTGGGCACCGTGGTGGTGGAGGCGCCGATGAGCAGCGGCGCCCTGATCACCGCATCAGCGGCCCTGGACTCGGGCAAGGAGGTGTTCTCCGTGCCTGGCCCGATCAATTCCAAAAACAGCGTCGGGGCCAACCGGCTGATACAGCGGGGCCACGCCAGGCTGTATATGGAGGTGGCCGATCTGTTCGACAGCCTGCCGGATTTCGCCCGTGGATGGGTGACCCAGAGGCAGATGGGGCTGGACCTGATGGCTCAAAAGGCTATTATGGAACTGACCGATGAAGAGAATGTGGTGGCCCGGGTTCTGGACAAAGGTGAAGCTCATATAGATGAGGTGGCCGGATTATGCGGTTTGCCATTGGGCAAGGTATCTGCTATACTCCTGTCCCTTGAAATAAAAGGCGTTGTAAAACAGTCCGCCGGCAAGATGTTCATGCGAAGTTAATTGGAGTTATAGTTGATGCCAAAATCCCTTGTTATCGTGGAGTCGCCAGCCAAAGCCACGACTTTGAAGAAGTACCTGGGGAAGGATTTCCAGGTGGTCGCCTCTGTTGGGCATATTAAAAATCTTCCCAAGTCGAAGCTGGGTGTGGACACGGAAAACGGGTATACGCCGGAGTTTGTGAACATCAAGGGAAAGGACAAGGTAATAAAGCAGATCCGTGACGCGGCCAAAAAAGCGGACGTGATCTACCTGGCGCCGGACCCTGATAGAGAAGGGGAGGCTATCGCCAGCCACATCGCCATGGAGATCGGCGAGGGGAAAGAGCTTTATCGGGTCCAGTTTAACGAAATCACAAAAAAAGCGGTTCTCAAGGCCATGGAGGATCGCGGCCAGATAGACCAGGATCGGGTGAACGCCCAGATGGCCCGCCGCATCCTGGACAGGCTCATGGGCTACAGCCTTTCCCCGCTGTTGTGGGACAAGGTGCGCAAGGGGCTCTCCGCCGGAAGGGTGCAGTCGGTGGCCCTGCGGCTGGTGGTGGAGCGCGAGAGGGAGATCCTGGCGTTCGTCCCGGAGGAATACTGGACCATCACCGCCGCCCTGGAAGGCAAATCCCCGCCCCCCTTCGAGGCCAAGGCGTTCCATCATAACGGAAAAAAGTTCAAGATAGGCTCCGGGGAGGAGGCGGACAAGGTGGAGGCGGCGATAAAGGCGGCCGGGCTGGTGATCCGCAAGGTGGAGAAAAAGGAGCGCAGGCGCAATCCCATAGCCCCTTTCATCACCTCTTCCCTGCAGCAGGAGGCCAGCCGGAAGCTGCGTTTTTACGCCCGCAAGACCATGAGCGTGGCCCAGAAGCTGTATGAGGGAATGGACGTGGGCGAGGAGATGCCCGTCGGTCTTATCACCTATATGAGGACGGACTCCACCAGGGTTTCCGCCGAGGCGGTGGAGGAGGCCCGGGGCTTTATCGAGACGAATTTCGGCAAGGAATATCTGCCCGAAAAACCCAACGAATACAAGACGAAGAAATCCGCCCAGGACGCCCACGAGGCTATCCGCCCCACTTCGGTGGAAAGAACCCCCGACAAGGTGAAGGACAAGCTGTCCAAAGACGAGTTCGCCCTGTACGAGCTTGTGTGGAAAAGGTTTCTTTCCAGCCAGATGAATCCGGCGGTGATGGACACCACCACCGTGGACATCGAAGCGGGGGAGTATTCCCTGCGGGCCAATGGATCGATAATGAAATTCGACGGCTTTTTGAAGCTGTATGAAGAGAGCGTGGACACCCCGAACCCCAATGAGGAAAAGGACGACAAGGACAAGCTGCTGCCGGCGGACCTGGCGGTGGGGGATAAAGTGAAACTGGGCGGGGTGGACAAGAAGCAAAGCTTCACCCAGCCGCCAGCCAGATATTCGGAGGCCATGCTGATCCGGGAGATGGAGGAAAAGGGGATCGGGCGGCCTTCCACATATGCGGGGATAATGGAGACGATCCAGGAGCGGGAATATTGCAAGACGGAGGAGCGCAGGCTGGCCCCCACGGAGATGGGCCTGCTGGTGAGCGACCTTCTGGTGGAGAACTTCCCCGATATCGTCAACGTGGAGTTCACCGCCAAGATGGAGGAGGAGCTGGACCTGGTGGAAGAGGGGAACAAGGTGTGGACCAGCGCCCTGGACGACTTCTACACCCCGTTCAAGGCGGACCTGGACAAGGCGAAAAAGCAGATGCGCAACGTGAAGGGGGAGGCGGAGAAAACCGATCTCACTTGCGAAAAGTGCGGCAAGCCCATGGTGATCAAGTTCGGCAGGTTCGGCAAGTTCGTCGCCTGCACCGGATATCCGGAATGCAAAAACACCATGAAGCTGGATAAGGATGGCGTGCCGGAGGAGAAACCGGAGGCCCCGCCGGATGAGCCCACCGACTTTAAGTGCGACAAGTGCGGCAAGGCGATGGTGATAAAGACCGGGCGGTTCGGCCGATATATCGCGTGCGAGGATTACCCGACCTGCAAGACCACCCGCCAGATACCGCTGGGGGTGAAATGCCCCAAGCCGGATTGTGGAGGGGACATCGTGCGCAAACGCAGCAAGGCTGGCCGATTCTTCTTCGGTTGCGACAAATATCCCGATTGCGACTATACCGTGTGGGCCGAGCCGGTGGCGGAAAAGTGCCCCGAATGCGGGCATCCGATCCTGGTGAAAAAAGCCCTCAAAGCGGGTAACTTTTTGGCCTGCCCCCAGAAGGAATGCGGATTTAAAAAACAGGTGGCAGAGGAGACCCCGGCCTGACCACCGCCCGAGTAGCGGTCGTCGGCGGCGGGCTGGCGGGCTGTGAGGCGGCCTGGCAGATAGCCCGGCTTGCCCATGGGAGGGCGCTGGTGGATCTTTTCGAGATGCGCCCTCAGACCGGAACACCAGCCCACCAGACAGGGTTGCTGGCGGAGCTTGTCTGTTCCAATTCACTAAAATCAGAGATGGAGGAGTCCCCCACCGGAAGGCTGAAGCAGGATATGACCGAGGCGGGATCGCTGATCCTGGAGGCGGCTCATGCCACCCGTCTTCCCGCGGGCAAGGCGCTGGCGGTGGAGAGGGACAAATTCGCAGAGGTGGTCACGGGGAAGATCGAAAGCCATCCGCGGATCAACGTCATCCGAAGCGGCCAGGACACCATCCCGGAAGGGTATGACCATGTGATAGTGGCCACCGGGCCTTTGACCTCCCCGGCGATGGAGAAAACCATCAGCGGACTGGTGGGGGGGGAGAACCTCTATTTCTACGACGCCATCGCCCCCATCGTGGAGGCGGACTCTATCGACATGTCTGTGGCCTTTTTCCAGGATCGCTATGGCCCCACAGGCCAGGGGGATTATCTGAACCTTCCCATGAGCGCCGAGGATTATGACCGGTTCATGGACACCCTGCTGGCGGCGGAGAAGGTGTCTTTTCGTGATTTCGAGAAAGGATATTACTTCGAGGGGTGCATGCCGATCGAGGAGATCGCCAGCCGGGGTCGGCAAACGCTGGCTTTCGGGCCGCTGAAACCAGTGGGGCTGATCGACCCTGCCACAGGAGAGCAACCCCACGCCGTGATCCAGCTGCGCAAGGAGGACGCCCAGGGGGATTCGTACAACATGGTGGGGTTCCAGACCAAACTGAAGATCTTCGAGCAGGAGAGGGTGTTCCGGATGATTCCCGGGCTGGAGAAGGCCAGGTTCCTGCGCCACGGCTCCCTGCATCGCAACACGTATGTGAACTCACCGATGGCGCTGGACGAAACGTTGCGGCTGAAGAGCGCGCCCCATGTGCGGCTGGCGGGCCAGATAACCGGCGTGGAGGGATATGTGGAGTCCGCGGCGTGCGGTTTCATGGCTGGGGTGTTCACCGCATGGGAGATATTGGGAAAGCCGATCGATCCGCCAGGGCCCGAAACCACCATGGGGGCGCTTTTGGCTCATGTGACCACTCCCCACGAGGGCGCCAGGTTCCAGCCTTCGAATATTAATTTTTCCCTGTTCCCTGCCCTGGGGCCCGGGAGAACAAAGAAAAAAGAGAGGCGCAGGCTAGTGATATTCCGCGCTCGGGAAGAGATGCGGGAGTGGTTAACCCACTATAATCTATCCTCCGGGCCGACTGTCCCTTGACCCGGCTTCAATCCGCATCTCTCCTCATTTCCAGCCCGCGCCTTCCATTCCGCCTTTATCGCGGAATGGCCAATCCGCATTTATTGTGTTGTCAAAAGCCCAAGGATCGCCACCACCATGAAGATGGAGCCGATTATCGCCATGGTAAATACAAAGCCGATGTACGGCAAGCTTTCATAAAGGTGATCTCGGTCCATTCCCTTCAAAATAGAATGCATATAAACTTCCTCCAAATAGTGTCCCCGTCATTCACCTTAAATATGGGCATGCCGTGCCTTTTTTGCAACAAAGAATGAATGTTAATTGTCACCTCCACTGATATATTGGATATTTTTCATCCATTAACCGAAAGTACCTGTATGGATCACATGAAATCTGAAATCGGTGGAGCCTCATGATCGTGGCCGCTGCCCTGGGCGGGCTGGCCGCCGGAGTGGCCCACACCTTGCTGGGGCCGGATCATCTGGCGGCGGTGGCGGTGTTCTCCACCCAGGATCGCCGTCCCTCGGGGCGGACGGGGCTGACATGGGGCCTGGGCCATGCCGCCGGGGCGCTGGTTATCGGCCTGATAATTATGGCGTTGCGCGAAGCGCTGCATATAGAACTTTTCTCCTCCATAGCGGAGAGGATGGTGGGGGTGGTGTTGATCGGCGTGGGCCTGTGGGGGTTATATCAGGCCCTCGGCAGGCGGGTGCACCTCCATGGCCACTTCCATGATGGTGGCTGGCATGTTCATCATCACGTCCATGGCGCGGAAGAGCTGGAGAGGCATGCGCCGCGACTGGAAGATGAGCCACACTCCCCCCCCCATGATCACACCCATGCCGCCTTCGGGGTGGGGATGCTAAGTGGATTGGCGGGCGCCTCGCACATTCTGGGGGTCTCCCCTGCGCTGGCCATGCCCACTGCGGTCATGTCCGCCGTGTACCTGGGCGCCTTCGCCGTGGGCTCGGTGGTGTCAATGACTCTGTTCTCCATGGCGGCGGGAAGTGTCTCCGCCAGATTATCGGCGCTGGCGGGGCGCGGGTTGATGGGGGTGATATCCGCGGCGGCGGTGGTGGTGGGGGTGGTGTGGCTGGTTATATGACCACCAGCATCTACTCCGTTTTCAGCCCCAGCGCCCCTTTCAGTATCAGGACAGCGCAGGCCATATAGCACAACGCCCCGATGGCCACCACAGGCATCACCGCCTCGGTTCCTCCCAACAGACCTCGGGTGAACACGCCCACCGGCGTCAGCAACGCCCCGATGGCCAGGAGCGACAGCCACTTTTTCCCATTGTCTGTCAGCGCCAGCTTGTTTACCAGAAGGGCCACGATCAGGTTGAAATAGGCGAAGAGCATTCCATGGGTGTGGCCCGTCTTCACGAGAGCCCGGATGTAGCTTTGCTTATAGAATCCTTCCGAAAAATTTGACTCCATCGACGAACCCAAAGCGAACCCGCCCAGCGTGGTAATGATGATCACCACACTTCCGGCGATCAGGTTGTTCCGTCCGAATTTCATATCTCCTCCAGAGCGTACAGAAGCTGGTCCATGTCCTCTGTTGTGTTGAAAAAGTGGGGAGAGACCCGCACACCCCCGCCCCTGGGCGCGGTCAGGATCTTTTTCTGGTCCAGCTTCTTGCACACATCCTCCGGGGTTTTGCCGGACAATGGAGTGAAAACCATGATCCCGGACTTGTCCGCCTCATCCCTGGGGGACAGGATCTGGTAGCCTCTGGAGCGCAGCTTCTCCTCCAGGTAATCTGTCAGCGCCACGATATGCTCCCCGATTTTCTCTATTCCCGTGGAATGAAGGATATTCAACGACTCCCCCAGCCCGCATATGCCGATATAGTCACCGGAGGCCTCCTCGAACCTTTGGGCGTTATTTTTCGGTTTGTAATCGATGATGTGGTACATGATCGGATTCTCCACCGTGTTCCATCCGGTGACCGTCAGCTCCAGGTCGTCCAGCTTCTCCTGGTCGCAGTAGAATATCCCGGTCCCCACCGGGCCGCACAGCCACTTGAACCCCCCGGCGGAGAGGAAGTGGATGCCCAGCTTCTTCACATCCATGGGGAAGGCGCCCATGGACTGGATGGCGTCCACAAAGAGAAGGAACCCCTTGTCCCGGGCCATCTGTCCCAGCGCCGCCAGGTCTGTCTTATGCCCGGTGGCGTATTGTATGGAGGAGATGGCCAGCGCCTTTGTCCTAGTGGTCACCTGCTCGGCTATGGCGTCGGGAGTGACTTTTCCTTTGACGCTTTTGGCCCTGCGGACCACCACGCCTTTGCGCTCCAGGTTCAGCCAGGGGTATACGTTGGAGGGGAACTCCAGGTCGTTGATTATCACTTCGTCGCCAGGGGCCAGCCGCAGGCCGGAGGCGACGATGGAGACACCGGTGGATGTGTTTTTGACGAAGGCCATCTCCTTTGGCGAGCATCCGGTGATGGCGGCGGCGGTCTGGCGGGCCTTGGACACCTGTAATTCCCATTTGGCCATTTTCAAATAGGCGTATGAACATAGATCCTGGGTCATTTCGAGCATTACGTCCCGACATGGGGCAGGAATCGGCGTCAGGCCCGCGGAGTTGAGAAACACCATGTTGTTTAGCGCCGGAAAGGCGGCTTTTATGCCCTGTGATTGCTTTTGTGTGAATAACATCTTAGGTTTCAATATCAAAGAGTGGTAAATAAAAGAAAAAAGTCATGCCAAATTGGCCAAAATCGTTAGTAATCCGTTAAAGATGTTTACATGGTTAACGTCCCTAGTTTAACATACATAGGATAAATGTCTGTTTTGAAGAAGGATGCGATGGCAATATACGCCGATTTGCACATGCACACATCGTGCTCGGATGGGTTGGACTCTCCCCAGGCTTTGTTGGAACGCGCGAGCGGAAGGGGGATTTCCGTGGTTTCCATCACCGATCATGACACTTTTAAGGCGTATGAACAGGCGAACAAGGTGGCCGAGGATCTTGGAATAGAGCTTATAACCGGTATCGAGGTTTCCACTTTTTACAAAGGTGGGTCGGTTCACCTGCTCGGTTATTTCGTGGATGGCGACAGCGCCGCCGCAAAAAAACTGGTGGAATCGAACCATGCGGGCAGGTTGGAGCGGATGGAGAAGATACTGGCGCATCTGGATCGGCTTGGCTACCAGGTGGATATGGACGAACTTCTTGTATTTGCCGGGGAAGGAACCCTGGGAAGGGTCTCTCTTGCCCGTTTTATGGTGAAAAAGAAATTATTCAGGACAACGGAAGAAGTATTCCAAAAAGTGCTGGGTGATGGAAAATCGGCATACGAGGCGGTGGATCGGCTCTCTCCCCAGGTGGCGATAGAACTGGTGGCCCAGGCCGGGGGGATTTCATCGCTGGCCCATCCGGGCAAGAACCTGGAAGAAGCGGATCTGGACGCTTTTGTGGAAGCCGGGCTGGACGCGGTGGAGGCGTACACCCCATACCACAAGGATAATGAGACGAAAAAATGGCTTGAGCTGGCGGTCAGCCGCCATATGGCGGTCACCGGCGGATCGGACTGTCATGGTTCATTGTGGCGGAACCACGACGTGGGCGCCGCAGGAATTGATATCGTAATGATGGAAGAACTTAAGGCCAGGGCCAAGCTGGCCACCTGTGGGGAAACTGGCGCAGGAGGAATCTGTAATGAAGCTACGTAAGGATATGATCGATTATCTGTCTAGCCAGGTGGTGACCCATCTGGAGGAAATGGACATCATCGATACCGGAGGCGAGAGGGCCGATGTGATCATGGAAGTCTCCGCGATCATCACCCGCGATCTGCTGGTGGAGGATAGCCTCAACGACGAGGTGAAGCGGATTCTGGAGGAGAAATACGCTGAGATCGACAGCGCAAACATCAACTATCACAAGATGTTCCAGATGGTCAAGCAGAAGCTGGCCCGGGAACGGGGCCTGATACTTTAAGGGAGCGCTAGGATGAGACTGAGCAGGGAAAAAATCAATCACCTCTCGAAGCTTATTTTGAGCGGGTTCATGAAAGACGACAGGATCGAGTATTTTTGCGACGAAAACGACCTGCGCTTGGAGATCGTGAACGTGCTGCGCAACGAGCTTTCCATCGAGGAGGAGATCGACGAAGCGGTGCGCAGGACCATCGAATCCTACTCCAAGGATATCCGGGAGGGAACCGACGAGTGGGAAATCCTGTATAACAAACATTATCACGAGGAAAACAAGAGAAGAAGGGGTATCTCCGGATAGGGGCCGTATCCTTCCCGATCTTCCGCCACCGTCCCCAGTACACCCTCTGGTGGCGCCAAATCCAAATATTGCCAGGAGTCCCATGCTAGCCGCCGCCTCTTCCCGTCAATTTACGGATGAATTTCAACCGTGAAGAAGCTGGCCAACCTCGTCCTGTCGCTTCTCGTCACTCTCATCCTGGTGGCATGGCTCATCCAATATGTGCAGATGGAGCAGTTTCTCCAGGTGATGACCGGCCTTTGCCTGCCATGGTTCTTTGTCTCAGTGGCCATGCTGGCGGTCTATCAGTGGCTGCGGGGGCTTCGGATCCGGCTGTTCATCACCCCCCGGCCCTCCTCCGGGCCGCTGTTTGGCGCCATGTGCCTGCAGGGGCTGCTCAACAGCGTGCTCCCCTCCTGGCTGGGGGAGGCGGCCCTGGTGTACCTGCTCAAGCGATTCTTCGCCCAGGGGGTCCATTCCAGCGCCGCGGCCATCCTGGTGGTCCGGATCGCGGATCTCGGTTTCATATTCCTCATGTTCCTCTTCATGGCCACATTCCTGCTGGACCAGGTGACCCGGCCATTTATCATCGTGGCCCTGGTGTTGCTGGCCATCATCGCCGCCGCCGTTATTTTCGCCCTGGTGGTGGCGCGGCTGGGAATGGCCCGGGAGCCTGGCGCCCGGCGCGAGGGGATGGCCGGAAAGATCACCGGCCAGTTGCAGAAGCTTTCCCATTCGCTGGCCGCCATCGGGGAAAAGAAGATATATACCCCGATGCTGGCCCTCACCGCCGCCATGTGGCTGGCCCAGTACATCGTGTTCGTGGCGGTGGTGTGGGCCTTGCGGGTGGATCTGTCGCTGACGGTGATTTTCGGTGTATACCTGATCGGGTTTTCGGTGAACCTTCTGCCGGTTAAGGGGGTGGCCAATTTCGGCACCCATGAGACCGCCTGGTTCATAGCCCTGCGCGCCTTCGGCGCCGACGCGTCGCTGGCCGCCATGCTCGGGTTCGGCTCGCATATAGTGATCCTGGTCATGCACGCCATATTGGGAGGCTCCGCCGCCTTGTATCTGTATTCCTGGCGGGGGGAGGAGAAAGCTTCCGCCCCGGACCCCTTGTAAGCTGGCGCCACCCATGATAAATTCCCTATCAAAACCTCGTTTCGCCATAGCCCGGGAAAGATGACGACTCTGGAAAATATGTCGGCTCCATACGTGTTCATCGTGGGCTCGCCCCGTTCCGGCACCACCATCTTAAGCGAGGTGCTGGATCGCCACCGGGATATCACCCAGTGGTATGAGCCATATTTTATCTGGGACTGGGGGATCGGAAACCTGGACGACGATGTGCGGGTGGAAGGAATGCTGACCCCCGATCACCGCCGTTTCATCCAGAAGGAGTTCGGGCTGTTTCGCCAGAAGTCCGGATCGAAAGTGGTGATAGACAAGTCGCCGGAGCATTGCTTCAAGATTCCCTTTGTCCAGGCGGTGTTTCCGGAGGCGAGGTGGATACACCTGATCCGCGACGGCAGGGATGTGACCCTTTCCATAAAGCGGGAGTGGGACCTGCGGCGCGATATAGTCAAAGGGCTCAGCCTGGCCAAGTTCTATCGGGAAGTCTCCACAATGATGCGGCTGCATCACTTCTGGCGCAACCGGATCCAGATCGGGCTTTTCGAGTTCATGAACATGAAGTCGCTAAATCCGCTTAAGTACCTGAACAAATCCAAATGGAAAGGGACGGCGGGGTGGGGGCCTCGTTTCCCCGGATGGCAGGAGGAGCTGGAGAAGCTTTCCCTGGCCCAGTTCACCGCGATGCAGTGGGCCAGGAGCGTGGAATACACCCTAGAGGGGCTGGCCGCGGCCCCGAAAGGGAATGTCCTGGATGTGCGGTATGAGGAGTTTCTGGACAGGCCGGACGAGCAGCTGGAAAGGATATGCGGTTTTCTGGGGCTGGAGTATGACCGGGGGTGGAATATGGCCCACGACCTGCGCCCGGCCAACCAGGGAAAGTGGAAAACCGACCTGACCCCCGAGTTGCGAAAGGAGATCGGCCCGGTGATAACCCCGGCGCTGATTAAGCTTGGTTATGTGGACTCCGATTCGTGGTATAAAGGCGCTGAAGATGTGTGACAACCGGGCGCGCGCGGCCCGGCGCCGGATCCTGACGGAATTTTATAATAATTTGCAGGCATGAATTTTTCAAAAGTAAAATCGATTTTCAATCATCTGCTCACGGCGACGCTGGTTCTGTATCTGCTGGTGCTGACCTATTATTTTGCCGTGGGTCCTTTCGACTTCTCCCTTCTGGGCGCCCGGATATATCTGGACGACTGGGTTAAGCCGTATCAGATTCTGCTGGTGACCGCCCTGCTAAAGGCCTTCATATACCTGCTGTCGGATTCAAGCTTCACATCCGCCATGGGGGCGCCCTTTGTCCGCGTTCGGCGGCTGGTGGAGGATTACCAGAGAGCCAGCCTGATCGTCCTCATAGTGACATACGCCATGGGGCTGCGGGTGTGGTCTCTGGCCCAGGGCTCCCAGGACAGGGTGTTCTATGAGGACGCCATCCATTTCATCGGCGTCACCTGGCACTACCTGGGATGGAACTATCTGTATGAGACCGGATACCCCGATCTTTCCAGCCACTTCACGGAGTGGATGGTGCGCTTCATCACATGGCTGGCCCCGTTCATGGGGTTTCATAAGCTGGAGATCGACTGGTCGCTGATCAACACCAGCGCCATGCTGCTGAACCTGGTCTATTCCGCCATAACCTTCTGGCTGATCTATCAGATCGGCGTTTTGATCGGGCGCAGGGACGCGGCCATCCTGACATTGTTTTTGGTGGGGGTGTCTCTGACCGAGCTGCAGTCCAACCACTATTACATAAACGACATTCCCATGTCGGTGCTGGCGCTGTGCGGGGTATATGCCGCCGCCTTGAACCTGAAGGAAGAGAAGGCTTCATACTACATAATATCCGGGGTGTTCATCGCCCTGGCCACCGCCAGCAAATACAACGGGGTTCTCAGCTTCATCTACGTAGGGTTCATATACCTGCGGCTGCATCCCACATGGAGCGATTTCAAGCGCAACCTGGACAAGCCTGTCAAGATGCTGGTGGCCTTCGGCGCGTTTTTGCTGATGGCGCAT
>JAOUPQ010000220.1 GCA_029879765.1 Nitrospinota bacterium
CCCCCGATCCACCCACCCGCTGTGGCCGGAGGCGAGAGTGGCGAACACATAGTTGCCCTCCACCCTGCCCAGCGAAACCACTGTGGCCTCGTGCAGGATGAACACCGGATCGGCATGGGAGGAGGGATCCTGACGCACGGGCGCCTCCGCCACCATCACCACCGCCTGGGAGCGATCCTCGAAACGGGATATGCGCGCCAGAGCCAACGCGGCAAAGATAACCGTGGCGCCCACCAGCAGGGCCATGGCAAAGGCGATTTCTCTTTTCCCCCTCCTCGGCCTTAGCAGGATCAGCAGGGTGGCCATGGCGCAGGTGGCCAGGTATAGCCCCAGGGCCACATGGGTCACCCCCGCCACAGATCCCCGGGTGAGGACCCACTCCATCGCCCGGTAGGCCATCCCATGTTCTGTGGACGCTTCACGGTCGGTTTTCCTGGCCATGATAAACCGCAGGTTGGCCTGGGTATCCTCGTCGTCCGGGCGCAGCCTTTGCGCCCTTTTGAAGTGCAGCGTGGCCAGTCCCAGGATATCCAATTTCAGGTACGTGGCGCCGATGTTGTATTCCAGATCAGGATTCTGGATGGAAATGGATTTGTACAACTCCAGCGCTTCTGCATATTTTTCCGCAGCGAACAGGGCGTTCCCTTTTTTGAAATCCTCCACAGGCCCGGCCCATGCGCCGCTGTTCATTGCCAGAAATAGCAAAGCCACCGCCGGGATAATCCGCCGTTTCATCTGCCCACCTCCTTTTCCATCGCCGCCACCAGTTCCCTGGCTTTTTCCAGCAGAAGCTTCATCCTCTCCGGCGCCGGGCGGGCGTATCGGGCCATTTCCACGGAGGATAGAAGCTCGCCGAAGCCCTGGGCCAGGGTGGGGAAATTCGCCAGCCTCTCGGCCAGCAGATCCATGGTGACCGATGGGGCGGGGACATTCCATTTGTCCGCCAGATAACCCCTCGCCGTCTGATCCAGCTCGGCGAAGAACATTTCCGGATCGTCCATCGCCGAAGCCCGGTCCATTCTTCTGCGGGCCGTCTGGGCCGCATGGGTGGCCCGGAAAAGCGCCGTATCCGCCCCCAGCCTCTCCTTCCTGCGTCGGTATGCCCAGGCCAGCAGCATCATCGGCCATGGGGAGGCTATCACCCCCCATATCCACCACTGCCGGTGGGGATGGGCGCCATGATCCGGCAGAGCCGACATATCCGGCTTTATATACCTGGCGGCATCGGCCATCGGCTCCACAACGGAACGGGGGGTGGCCTGGGCAGGGGCCGCCAGACCCGCCGTCACGGCCACCTCTCCCGGGCTTGCGGAATATCGCTCATACCTCCCGGTCTCCGGATCGAACCAGGAGAAGGCGAAGGCGGGCAGGGTCCATTGCCCCTCCCTGCGGGCGATCAGTGGATACTCCACTATCCTTCTGGTGGTCAAAGAGCCGCCGGTCTTTATCAGCTCGTCAGACACTTTCGGGTCGTACGCCTCGAACCAGTCCCCTTTGGGGCGGCGGGGAGGCTGGGTCGGTTTCAGGTATCCTTCCCCTTCGATGGTGAACGTCAAAAAGAGGCTGTTGTTCATTTTCACCGAGGAGGGGCTGGCTTTTAGCGATATCCTGGGGCTGGACACCACCATGCCGGAGAAATCATCCGGCGCCCCCTGGGTCGGCAGGGAAGACACGACAACGTCCACCGGCTGGGTGACCAGTTTAAGGTTGCGGGACCATGGGTCCACCGAAGCGGTGATCACCGCCGGGTCCACGGTCAGCGTGCCTGGCGCCAGGGGGATGATGGCGTAGCGGATCCTGGAGACTGCGTATTTCCGGTCGTTTAACGTTTCCAGAGTGGTTTTTTCCGCGTTGCCATCCTCGTTCAGAAGCTCTTCCACCCAAAATCCCTCAAACTTCGGTTTCTGGTATCCCGGTTTTTCCCACAGGTCCACCGCCCGCCAGAAGGAGAAGGTGGCCACCGCCTGCTGGCCCAGCCACAACCTGGCCTTGTCCACCTCCATGGTGACAAACATATCCTTCCTCGAAACTTCCCTGCTTCGCTGGCCGGGGAAAGGGTCCATGCCGCCGAAAGGATTCTGATATCCTCCCCCCCGCCGGTTTGCCTGAGGAGCTGTGGCCGAGCTATCCACCTTAATGGTCACCGGTTTTGAGCTGTACTTGTTCCCGTTGTATGTGATGGAGATCGGGGGGATGGTATGCTCCCCCTGCTCCGGAGCCACCAGCTGGTATGTGATTGTGCGGGAAATCTTCATGGAGAGGCCGGATATGGACATGCTCTGGCCGGTGGATTTTCCCAGCACCTGGATATCGCCAAAGTCCGGCTCCTCGGGGTCCGGCAGCCTTCTGGCGCCGGAGGCCTCGATGGTTATGGTGAAAAGGAAGCCGGAGCCTGGCGGGACGGTGGCTTGGGACGCAAAGGCGGAAATGGAGATTTCTTCCTGGGCCAGGGCCTGGCCCGGCTGGAGCAGGATCAGCCAGGCGCAGATCGCCATTGCTGATTTGGAAAACAGATCAAACGATCTTTTGTATCTAGCCAACCTCATTTTACGGGCAAATGATAATTGATGGGGATCGGGCAAGCCGGAAAGGGAGTATGCAGGAAACCAGGGGCTATCCAGCGCCAGCGTTGGGTTTGCAGCCTGGGCTTAATCTGGATGCCTCCGGTCATATTCCGGGTATAGCTGGGTTTCTTCCCATTGTATCCTGATATTGAGTTTTCCGACCAAAGCCCCGAAATCGCGGATGAAATCGAGCCCCTCGCCGCCACCTTCATATTTGTCAAAGAAATTCAACGCCGCCTCTGAAACCCTCTTCATATCCTCGGAGAGCATATCCAGTTTTCGTTTCAGCGCCTGATCCCCCTCGGCGTCCTTATACAGCGGAGGATACAGATCCCTGTCTTCTCTTTTCAGATGACTGAGCAACGTGGTCTTTATCGCTTCTATTTTCCCCTTGCCAGCGGAGGAGGATATCCCAATCTTCTTCAGTTCATCCAAAGCAAGAGCCAAAGCCTGGTGTTCTGAGATCAGATCCTGAATCAATTTAGTCATGGTTCATCTCAAATCAATATATGGTTCGCGTATTAAAGACGATCCCAAGCCAATACTGCGCAAGCAAAGGAAACTATGGACTCTAGAATATATCGAAAACAGTTTAAACCAAAAGAGAAATCTTTATATTCCCCTTTTTGGGGGCCTCATGAAAACAAGAGGAAGCGGGCCTTACTTCATGGAGATAAAAGTGGCCACCACAATGGCGAAAATCGTGGACTGATACAGCCCTTTTTCCAGAAGCAGATCCCACGCCTGGGCCGGGGTGTTCCCCTCCACCAGCACCTGAAGAGTGAAACCCACCATGACGAAAAGCGCAGTAACCCCCACCACATACTTGAGCCATGTGAGAAACTTCGCTCCACTCATAGAATCCTCTCTAAAATGGCCGCATAAGGGACCATGTCATTGTATAAATAGATAGTCCACGCAGGCAGCGTGGAGACAGGGCCTGGGGCCCCCCAGTAGATATCAATCAAAGAAAAGGTCTGGATGTCGGCTGAATATATATCCGCCCACCAGACACAGCGCCCCAACCCATCCCATGGCGCCCCAGTTCAGTATGTAAAGAGCCAGGGTGAGATAGTCCAGAGGACCTTCAATAATCGGCGCCTCGCCTCTGGAGCCAAAGGTTCCTGGATCCAGGAATATCATAGCTGTGCCCGCCATGATAAGAACAAAGCTGACCGTATCCCTGTGGTCATACAACCAACTGGCCCTTGCGGACTGGACGTTGCGATTGTCCAGCAGGGGAGCCACATGGAAAAAACGGCTGTTGCTTTCCCTCATCATGTTGGAGACCACTTTTTTGCGCGCTTTGTCCCAATCTTCGTCCGACACCCCCTCGTCGGGGTTTTTCCTGGCTTTTTGCACCAGGTCCGGAAAGTGGCCGCTCTCCTCCAGCTTCTCCAGGATCAGGTCTTTCTGTTCTTTGCTCAGTTTCTTTTTCATATCAATACAAAATACCAAAGCAGGCTCCCCAGCGCAACACCAGAAACAGCGCTTTGCCATTCTTTCGACTCGCCCCTGGATATGGACAATATGATAAATAGCTGTTATAATTGTAATCGCAGTCAAACAAAGAAGGTTAATCAGTGGTGGGAATAGCTAGATTTTGTGGTGTTGCGCTTCTTTGCGGAGCGCTGCTATACCCCCGTCCCGCCTGGGCCGGGTTCTTCATGCTCATGGACCAGAACGGCGATGTCTCCTTCACAGACACCCGTCCTGCGAAAAACTCCAGCAAAGTTGTGGTTAAATATTTCTACAACCGCAGCAAGGGGAATATCGGATCGCCCGGCTCATACATATTTTCCAACTCCTACGACCACATAATCTCCGCCGCCGCCCATCGGAACAACCTGGACCCCATGCTGGTCAAGTCTGTCATCAAGGTGGAGTCCGATTTCAGCCGGTTCACCATCTCCTCCAAAGGCGCCCAGGGGCTGATGCAGCTGATGCCCGATACCGCCAGGGCGCTGGGGGTGCAAAACCCCTTCGACGCAGAAGAGAACATCCATGCCGGCGCCAGATACCTCAGAAGAATGCTGAACAGGTTCGATGGAAACACAAGGCTGGCCCTGGCCGCATACAACGCCGGGCCCACTGCGGTGCAGAATTATGGTGGAGTGCCTCCATACAAGGAGACTATCAACTACATCAAAAAGATCATGAAGGCATACTCCAAACTCACCGGCCACAACTATCCCATCGCTTCCCATGCGTCCAGCGTCATAGTGAAGCAGAAAAAGGAAAAGCCTGTATACACCACAGTATCGTCCGAGGGGGTGATGGTGTTTTCCGACAAACCGATTGAAGAACACCGCATAATGAAGGATTAGGGCCTGCTGGCGCCTTCCTTCCTCTCCCCGGCCGCCATGGCCTTTTCCGTTTCCTCGATCATCTTCATCACTTTGGCGCATTCATCCAATCGGCCCCGGTCGGAGCACGCCTGGGTCTTTTGTTTCAGAAGCTTGTTATGCTCCATGGCCACCCCGGACATATCCAGCGCTTTCATCCCCAGCCAAAACATGACCGCCCCCACCACCACTGCGGCGCCCAGC
>JAOUPQ010000221.1 GCA_029879765.1 Nitrospinota bacterium
CTTTTCCGGCGGGATTATGATGGCGATGGAAGGGGAAAAGTTTCGCCTGGAAATAACCGATGCCACCGGCAGGACCGTGCAGGCCTCCGCATGGAACGGAACCCGGCTGTACAAGCTGGACCTGGCCACGGGGGTGAAGGCGCCGGCGCAGGAAGGCATTTTCCTCGATGCCCCCATCCCCCTGGCGCGAACTATGGTCACCGGGGCTCCCCCGGGGTATGGCTCGGTAACTTCCACATGGAAAAAGGGGGGCCTGAAAGTGGCTCGGGTGGCGCCGTCCGGGATGGAGCTGTCATATAAGGAAGGGAAGCTGGTGAAGGTGGAAGGTGGAGGCCTGGGGGAAGGATGGTCTTTGCTGCTGGGCCCTTTCAAAAACGGGCCGATGGCGCCCTATGTGGAGTCCGCCACTTTGTCGGCGGTGGGCGCCAGTGTTTCCATCCAATGGGTTCGGGTGGAGCAGGGGATGGAGTTCCCCCCTGGTTATTTTCTGTTCGAGGAGATATCACTGGATCTGGACCAGTGGTGACCGACGGCCAGGTCAGAATTCCACCACCAGCCCGTCCCACGCCAGGTGGACATTTTCCGGCAGTGCCGCCGAGCCGTCCCGGTGGGACCTGGCATGGTTTAAGTGGGTCAGGTAAGTCTTCCCCGGCCGGATCCGCTCCACGGCGGCCAGCGCCTTTTCCATGGTGAAGTGGGTGGCGTGGCGCTCCAGCCACAACGCCCCCAGGGCCAGGGTCTCCAGCCCCTCCAGCAGCTTGTACGATTCCTCCGGGATGAATGAGCAGTCGGTGATATAGGCCGTGTTGGCGATCCTGTATCCGAAAGCGTCCACCGTGCCATGTTTCACGGGAATGGGGGTGATCCGCGTGGCGCCCAAATCCAGGGGGCCATCGATCAGGCAAAGCTCCAGCCTCGGCTTTGCGGCGCCCTCGGCTTTTCTGCCATCGAAGATATAGCCGTGCAGTTCCCTGATCCTCTCCAGGGTCTTCTGGTTTCCATAGCAGGGGATGCTCCCCCCCTGAAAGTAATTGAAGGCGCGCAACTCGTCCACGCCATGGACGTGGTCGGCGTGATGGTGGGTGTACAGCACGGCGTCCACCCGCAGGATATTGGCGCGCAAAGCCTGCGCCCGCAGGTCCGTGGTGGTGTCCACCAGCAGGCTCGCGTCGGCCGATTCGATCCATATGGAGGAGCGCAGCCGCCGGTCCCGAGGGTCGGAGGAGTGGCACACATCGCACCCGCATCCCACCATAGGCACACCAGTGGATGTGCCAGTGCCTAAAAAAGTAATGGTTCCCATTGCCGCATGGTCTTATTATATCCATATGAGCCGCCCAACGGGGTGAATAAACCGGAGCCGGGGGGATGGGGCTATAATGCAGGTATCTATTGGCGATGGCGCACAGCGCCTAACTTCACTGAAGGGGAAACGCAATGAGCGAGATTATCGGAGTGACAGGCAGGCAGATATTCGATTCCAGGGGCAACCCGACGGTGGAGGTGGATATCATTCTCTCCAGCGGCGCCTTTGGCCGGGCGGCGGTGCCCTCCGGCGCGTCCACGGGGACCCGGGAGGCTATCGAGCTTCGCGACAACAACAAGAGCCAGTATATGGGCAAGGGGGTCACCAAGGCGGTGGCCAATATCAACGGTCCCATAGCCAAGAAGATCATCGGCATGGCCGCCAGCCGCCAGACGGAGCTGGACTCGGCCCTGCTGGCCCTGGACGGCACCGACAACAAGGCCAAGATGGGCGCCAACGCCATGCTGGGGGTCTCCATGGCGGTGGCCAGGGCTGCCGCCGAGGACGCAGGGCTGCCGCTTTATCAGTATATCGGAGGGGTGAACGCCAAGGTTTTGCCCACCCCCATGATGAACATCATCAATGGCGGCTCCCATGCGGACAACAACGTGGATATCCAGGAATTCATGATCATGCCGGTGGGGGCCAAGTCTTTCGCCGAGGCGATGCGTATCGGCTCGGAGGTGTTCCATAACCTCAAGGCGGTGCTGAAGAAAAAAGGGCTAAACACCGCCGTGGGGGACGAAGGGGGATTCGCGCCGAACCTGAAGAGCAACGCCGAGGCGGTGGATGTGATCCTGGAGGCGGTGAACAAGGCAGGCTACAAGCCCGGCAAGGATATCGTGCTGGCGATAGACGCCGCCGCCTCCGAGTTTTACAAGAACGGCAAGTATATGATGGAGGCGGAAGCCTCGCCGAAGAAGTCCAGCGACGACATGATCAAGTTCTACGAGAGCCTGTCGCGCCAGTATCCCATAATCTCCATCGAGGACGGGCTGGACGAGAGCGACTGGAAAGGATGGGAGGCGCTCACCGCCACCCTCGGCTCCAAGGTTCAGCTGGTGGGGGACGATCTTTTCGTGACCAACACGAAGATACTCTCCAAAGGGATAAAAATGGGGGTGGCCAACTCCATCCTGATAAAGGTGAACCAGATCGGCACCTTGACCGAAACCCTGGACGCCGTGGAGATGGCCAAGACCGCAGGATACACCACCGTCATCAGCCACCGCTCCGGCGAGACGGAAGACTCCACCATTGCCGATATCGCCGTGGCCACCAACGCCGGGCAGATCAAGACAGGCTCCATGAGCCGCACGGACAGGATCGCCAAATACAACCAGCTGCTGCGGATAGAGGAGGAACTGGGCAAGGACGCCCAATACCAGGGGAAGGACGTTTTTTATAGCATAAACCACTGATTTGGTGGATAATAAATTCCATGAGGAGCGATAGGGGTAGCGCGGCGCTGGGTTTGTCCATCCTGTTTTTCCTGGTTATGGGACTGGCCGCGTATTACAAAGACAACGGTTTGTCGGACGTGGCCCATCTGCGCCAGGAAATATCCTCCATCAGTGGCCAGCGCGAAAGGCTTACGCTGGAAAACAACAGGCTGCAGGAAGAGCTGGATAACCTTTCCAATGGGCAATTTATTGTGGAGTCCATCGCGCGGGAGGATCTGGGGCTGGTGCGCCCTGACGAAGTGGTATATGAATTCATCGATTCAAAAACCCTCCAGAATCCTCTGGGCCACAAAAAGCAATAGGGCCATGCCTATAATCCCTGCGGTTTTTATGGCCACATGGTTTATCGGCGCCGCGGCGCCCGCCCAGGCCCTTCCGGCGCTAGTTGATCCCCTCCCCCGGCAAAATCAAACCGGCCCTCTTTTGGCTCATGGAAAGGGGGAGCCTCCCGGCGCAGGATATCAGGGGAAAGACCTTTCCGGCGCCAATCTTCGCGGTCGGGACTTCTCTGGCGCCAGCCTGCAGGGGGCGGACCTTTCCGGGGCGGATCTCTCTCTTTGCGATCTTGGCCGGGCCAACCTGCAGGGGGCGGACCTGACAGGCGCAAATCTGGAAGGGGCGGATCTGGGCCGCGCCAGGATGGATGGGGCCACGGTCTCCGGCGCGCGCATGGCCGGGGCCAACATGAAAGGGGCCAGCCTGCAGGGAGCGGATCTGAGCGACAGCGATCTTCGCCGGGTCGACCTTTCCCGCGCCATGATGCAAAGCGTGGATCTGCGGGGGGCGAACCTCACCGCCGCCACGATGGCCGGTGTTCATCTGGAGGGGGCCAAAATGGCCGGGGCGATCATGCCGGGAGTGGACCTGTCGGGGGGCATCCTGCAAAGCGCCCAACTGTCCGGGGCCAACCTGGCGGGGGCGGATCTCACCGGTGTCCGGATGGAAGGGGCGGACTTTTCCAAAGCGGCGCTGGTGGGGGCGGATCTTTCCGACTCCAACATGCAGAGCGCCGATTTTCGCAGGGGGGACCTGCGGGGAGCGCTGATCGTGGGCGCCAGGATGGAGGGGGCGAAATTCACCAAGGCGGACCTGGCCGGAGCGGTGGTCCTGGATGTGGATCGGGACGATAAAATCAGTCCGGGTGATTTTTCCGGAGCGTATACAGATTTCAGCCAGTTGGGCAGGGACGGGGATGAGTATTTTATCCAGGCGAGGCGAGCGGCGGCGTGCCAGAGCAAATACACAGCCTGGGGATTGCTCCGGCAAACCATGGGCCCCCGGCCTCGGCTGGCCCAGCCCCGGCCGCCGGGGAAAAATGGCGACCAGACCGACATTGCGCATATGGACCGGGATATGGAAGAGCATATCAGCAAGAATTGCGGCAAGGAGACGGTGGATTATCTTAAGGAAAAGGGGCTGATGAAATGAGGGGCGCAGTGGTGTAGGTGGATTGGCTGGCCAAGACCATCGGAGGGACCGAGGGGCTGACCCTGGGAGGGCCGTTGGGGGGGATTTGCGGCAGGGCCTTGAAGACCTTTTATGACGCCAATGTCATAAGCCCGGCGAAGATGAAAGCGCTGGAGGAGAGGTACTACTCCTCAAAGCTCACACCGCAGGAAAAATCACAGCTTCTCTTTTTCCTGGCCCTTTGTTCCCTGCTGGGCAAAATCACCAAGGTGGACAACAAGGTCTCCCCCGCCGAGCTGGACGCGTCGATGAAAATCATGCTCGGCCCCCTGAAGCTTTCCGGTGTGGCGCTAAAGCTGGCCAAGATCATCTTCAACAAGGCCAAGGCCAGCAGTTTCTCCGCCCGATCCATAGCCCTGCAGTATTACACCGAATCGGATCATGCCAGCGTCAACAACGAGCAGTTTATGATAGAGGCGCTGATGGTGGTGGCTTTCGCCGATGGCAAGCTCCACGAAAGCGAATGGCGGATGATCCGCTCCATAGGCGTGGCGCTGGATGTGGATCGGCGCCAGTTGCGCCTGGCTGCGGCCAAATATTCCACAGCCAGGGATAAGGAACTGGCCATCCTGGAAGTGGAACCCGACGCTCCCCGGTCCCAGGTGAGAGCAAAAGCGAAGGAACTTGCCGCCGTATTCGACCCCAAGACCATGGAAAAACGCAGCATCCCCCCGGAGTTGGGAAAATTCGCCACCAGCCGGTTGCAGGTGGTGAACAGCACCTTTGACCGGGTGAAAAACAGACAGGCGAAGACATAGCGCGGTCGTTGAAGAAATCTGCATGGAGTGGTTCATCTGTTTTTTTGCCTTCCAACCCATCTTTCCCGGCGTTACCATATAATCAAACCATATGATGAAGGTTGCAGTTGTGAAGCT
>JAOUPQ010000035.1 GCA_029879765.1 Nitrospinota bacterium
TGGGCCGTGGTTTTCTTTTCCTTGTTGTTGTGGTGGATAAACCCGGCGGAAATGGTCACGGTATCGCTCAGCTCGGGGGCGACCCTCTGGGCGAAAGATGGGGAAGCCGGGGCAAAGAGCGCCATGAGCAGGAAAATATGGGACAGGGCGCGCAGGGGATATGGACGGCGGCCTGGGCGAGGCTTATTCAGGAAGAGAGACACCCGGCCCGGGTGTTGATAATGGCAGCTATGCAAAATTCCTCCAAAACAGACGCCATCCATGGGCGCGAACCCCCCAGTGGACATCACGGGTCGAATGAGGTTAGCTGGCATTCTACATTTGTATGCGTAAATGGTCAACGGTGTGTGGCCTTAATGGAAAACGCAATTATAAATCAAGAAAAATCCTCGATTTCCGCCTGTGGATAACCGGTGGATAAAAACATGGCCCTGGCCAAAACCCTCTGAAATATAAGCATTTTCAATTGACAATCAAAAGCTCCATCTTTTGCAAGCCATTGATGTATCTGGGGTTACAGCCTTCAGGCGGGAATGGCCTGCATTTGTGCGCCTGGGTACAGAAAAAATATATTTTTTCAACAGGCCCGGAGAGCTTGAGGAAAAATCCGGGCAAAAACGACTTGTGGATATGGCCGCGCAGCAGGGCCACGGCATTGGCGCGTCTGGCCCGATTTCATTATTTGCGTTGATCAATCGGCAAATAATCTCTGTTGGGAGCGCCCACATACAGTTGGCGCGGTCGGCCGATCCTCTGCACCTTTTCCGTGATCATCTCATTCCACTGGCTGATCCATCCGATGGTCCTGCCGATGGTGAATATGACGGTGAACATGCTGGTGGGGATGCCGATGGCGCGCTGGATTATCCCGGAGTAGAAGTCCACGTTGGGATAGAGCTTTCGCTGGATGAAATACTCGTCCTTCAGGGCGATCTCCTCCAGTTTCATGGCGATCTCGAAAAGAGGATCGTCCACTTTCATCGATTCCAGCACCTCGAAGCACTGTTTGCGGATAATCTTGGCCCGGGGATCGTAGTTTTTATAGACCCGATGGCCAAAACCCATCAGGCGGAAGGGGTCGTCCGGATCCTTGGCCTTTTCCACGAACCTGGCGATGTTCTTCACGTCACCGATGGCCTTTAGCATATTGATCACCGCTTCGTTGGCGCCGCCGTGGGCAGGACCCCACAGGGTGCCCACGCCGGCGGAGACGCAGGCGAAGGGATTGGCCTGGGAAGAGCCGGCCAGCCTCACGGTGGAGGTGGAGGCGTTCTGCTCATGGTCGGCGTGAAGGAGGAATATCAGATCCATCGCCTTGGCCGCCACCGGGTTCACCTCGTACTCCTCCGCGGGGTAGGAATACATCATGTGCAAAAAGTTTTCCGTATAGGAGAGGTTGTTTCTCGGATAGGCGAAAGGCTCCCCCCTGGAATAGCGGTATGCCCATGCGGCGATGGTGGGCATCTTGGCCACCAGGCGCTGGGCGGAAATCTCGCGGCTGCATTCGTTGTGCACGTCCAGCAGGTCGTGGTAGAACGCGGAAAGCGCCCCCACCACGCCCACCATGACAGACATGGGGTGGGCGTCGCGCCGGAAACCCTGATAAAAATCGCGCAGTCCTTCATGGACCATCGTGTGGTGGTTGATCTGGTGGCGGTAGTCGGCGATCTCCTTTCTGGTGGGCAGCTCTCCATGCCACAAAAGATAGCACACCTCCAGAAAATCGCTCTTCTCCGCCAGCTGCTCTATCGGATATCCGCGATACAGCAAAACCCCCTTCTCGCCATCGATGAATGTGATCTTGCTTTCGCAGGAGGCGGTGGACAAAAACCCAGGATCGTAGGTGAACATCTTCAGCTCCTTGTAAAGAGTGGAGATGTCCATAACCGCTGGGCCGTGGGCGCCGCGCTTGATGGGGAATTCTACGGTTTTTCCGGTGGAGTTATCAGTGATTGTGACTGTGTCCTTGCCCATGATCGACCTCGCATTTATGAGTTATCTCTCCGTGACGGGCGCTCTGTGATACCCCCGGGCGCCTCCCAGCGTCATGGAAATATTATAGCAGGTTACATTACTGTGAAAACGGTTTTGTATTAATGATTTCCTTCCGCGCAAGGATTCGCCTGTAGGTTGTTGTAAATTCCTTGCACAATGCTAGAATGTCGATATCATGAATCCATCCGAAAGCGAATATTTGGCGGACGACCTGCAAGTCGCGGGAAAAAGGCTATCCCTGGTGGGGATTCTGCACTCCAAGGAAGAATTCAAGAAGAACGAAGCTGAATTCGAGCGGATGATCAAGCCATATTCCGCCGTGATGCTCGAGCAGCCGCTGTGGTATGTGGATTTCTCCTACGACCAATCCTCCTTTGGCCAACTGGCCGCCATCGCCATGAAGATGAACAAGAAGGTCTATATAGCCGACCCCTTCGACGCCCGTGTGCTGGCCGCCGACGCCGCCTTTGCCTTTGGGGGGCTTTCCATGCTGGTCAAGTCCTCCATCGATCTGGGGAAATACTCCTTCGGCAAAAAACCGGAAGGATTGTCCCGAAGGGGGCTTATCCTCCGGGCCGGGATGCTGGCGCTGGGCCTGCCCATGTTTTTCGGCAGCCTGCCGGGGCTGGATCTGCGCTCCGCCATGGATAAAGAATCCGCATACACCTATGGACTGGATGACAAAATGACCTGGGGGAGCAAGGACTGGCGAGACCTCTGGATCGCCATGGGGATCGAAAAGGTTTTGAGCGACGTTAAGGAACTGAACACCATGATCGCTTTTCACGGCAAGGGCCACCAGCAGGGGATCCTGCACTACCTGCTCCATCCGGAGGATCGGCGCCGCCAGGCCGCCTATGAGCCTTTCAAAAGGATCAGCGCCCACCTGGGAGTGCGCGAATGGGTTCCGAAAAAACATAAATGGGAGCTGGCTCGGGTTTTCTGACCAGCTATCCGGCTATTTGGTGATGATAAGCAACAGGTTCCATAAAACACTGGTGATCCTGGCCTTCCTTCTGGCCGCCTCCTGCAGCCCGAATTCGCGAGAGAGCTTCGACGACTCATGCGCCAACGACCTGGAATGCATGGGGTGGTACGTCACCGATTATTGCGATGACCAGCAGGACATCACCTACAGCTTTTTCGATGACGGGGATCCGCAGAATACCTGGGGCCCGTACACAACAAAGGGATTGAATGAATACTCCACCGGCACCCTGAAATGCCAGAGGGACCAGCGAATCTGCATAGGCGCCCAGGCGGGGGAAAAAGTCTGGGGTGTGGGGATGGAGGGGAACCGGGACTGCGAGCGCTGCTGTGGAAAATGCAACGGCATGTCATATATGTTCGATCTGCGATGCAAATAAGCGGCCTTTAGGCCAGAACCGCCTGTCGTGGCCCGATCCGGCAAACAGCCCTTATCCACCAAAGAAGAGGGCCACCACCACATGCCATACCAGGGCCACACCCAGCGCCACGGAGAGGGGGCGATGGGTGGCCTTCCAGCGGGCCAGAGTCCCGGCGGCGGCGGTGGCCATGGCCAGCGCATCCTCCATGTCCTCGGGGCTGGAGGATTGCTGTTGCAGTTCCACCTTCCGGGCTTTCAGATCCTTTTGCGCGCGCACATAGATTACCCGGCCGATAAACCCGCTGACCAGGCACGCCACAGTGAGAAAAAAGGCGACAGAGGGGCCGATGGCCTGGAAATGCGCCCCTGTGTGGATCCCCACCATAACCACACCCAGAACCGAAAGCCACTGGTGCACATCCAGCCAGTCCTTCATCTTCCCCGGGATCCACTTGTATTTTTTTCGGGCCATATAGGCCACCACGGAAACAAACACCAGCAATGAGCCGCCGTTGCCCAGGGAGTGTTTGAGCAGGTGGCGAAGATCCCTGCTCTGGTATGTGAGCTGGTCGATGACAAGCTCGGCCACCATGGTCACCCCCAGCACCAATCCCACGATGGTCACAAGGATGAAAAGGCGTCCAAAGGCTTTCAGGGTGATCAGCATACCTCCTCCTGTTCCCTAGTCATCATCCCGTTTGCCATCGTGTCTGTCATCATCCCGCTTTCCGTCATGTCCGCCTCCCTCGAAGTTTCTCTCGCCGGATGGCCCGTTTCGCCCCTCCCCTTCGTGCTCCCGCCCGGTGGGATGGCATCTGGCGCAGTGGGATATATCGAATATCCCCTCCTCCAGGTGCTCCATCCTTATCCCCATGGAGCCGTGCTCATGGCAGGCGGACACACAGTCGTATTTTTCCAGGGAAACCGGGTGGCATACGACGCATTTGTTGCCGCCCCGTCGCGCTCCGTGCTGGAAGGGGAACCGGTGGTCCATGGTCAGGGTCCGCCAGTTGGCCGTGCCGTGGCAGCGTTTGCAATCATCGCTGGTGGGGAAATGGCGCGAAGGCAGGGCATGGCAGGAGATACAGGCGGCCTTGGCGTCCAGGGTGGAGTGGTCCATCCTGGCGCCTTTCCAGGAGTTGGTCTGGTGGCAGGAGCGGCACTTTACCCTCGTAAGGAAATGCTTCTCCGGCAGGCGGTGGCATTTGTAGCAGGGATTCTCCGGGGCCAGGGCGGTATGGTCGAATTTGGCCGGTTTCCATTTGTCCGCCAGATGACAGCGGGAACATTCCTGCTCCTCCGGCAGGGGGACATGTTTCGCCGGCTGTTTGTGGCATTTGATGCAGCTTTGCCCCTTGCCCATGGTTTTGTGGTCGAAACGGGCCGGTTTCCATTTGGCCGTGTCGTGGCACAGGGAGCACTCTTCCACCGTCGCCCCATGGACCGGCGGCAGTTTGTGGCATTTCATGCAGCTTTGCCCCTGGCCCAGCTTTGAATGGTCGAAGCGAACCGGTTTCCATTTGCCAATGTCGTGGCACAGGGAGCATTCCTCCACCGTCGCCCCATGACCCGGCGGCAGCTTGTGGCATTTCATGCAGCTTTCCCCCTTGCCCAGGGTGGCGTGGTCGAAGCGGGCAGGCTTCCACTTGGTTATGTCATGGCAGCGGGAGCATTCTTCGGCGGTGGCCCCATGGGTGGATGGAAGGGTATGGCATTTGGCGCAGATGTTCTCCTTGACCATGGCCATGTGGTTAATCTTCGCCGGTTTCCAGGCCAATGAATCGTGGCAGTTGGAGCACGCCAGATCGGTGCGGGCGTGTTTTTCCGGAAGCTTGTGACACTGGGAGCAGGTCTGCTCCGGTTTCAGGGCCATGTGGTTGAACCGGGCCGGTTTCCAGCCGATGGTGATATGGCAGCGGGAACAGTCCGGATCGGCCAGGGGGAAGTGGGCGGCGGTGACCATATGGCATCGCTGGCACTCTATGCCCTGGGCTTTATCGTGGGGAGCGATGAAGGTCACCGGCTCGTCCGGGGCCGGGTGTTCCGTGTGGCACTGCATACAGCCGGTAGTTTCCAGGTGCCCCATGAACAGCCCCTTTTTCTTCTCCCAGAACGCGCGGTCGTGGCATGCGGCGATGGCGCAGGTATTTCCCCTGGGTTTGGAGAAGGCCTTATGACAGGTGGAGCAGTCTTCTATATTCCGGTGGCCCGGGGAAAGGGGGCCAGGAGAATAGAACCTGGCCGGGAACAGCAGGCTGGCGCCCACCAGGGCCGCCAGTGCCAGCAGCGCTAGAAGATAATTCCTGTTCACTTCACTTCAAGTGGATCGAAAAATAATAGATAGAACTGGCCGACGACCAAACTCCGATATGCAGACAGAGCGTCTAGCCTTCAACGTTTTCTTCGGATGACTTGTGGATATCGATCATTTCCTTGCCGGCCAGGTATGGCGCGCTCACCACCTTGGTGACAGAGCTCATCCTCTGGACGATGTCACGGATTCTTTTGGCCGATTGGTTGATGACTTCGACGCATTTATTCACCTCTTCCGGAGGGAGGTTCGGCCAGTCACTTAGCAGCTCGGAATTCCCCATGATGCCGGTGAGGGGATTGTTTATCTCGTGCTGCATCGTCAGCGCCATTTTCAGCACAGCCTCCAGTTCCCTGTGGGCCGCCGTCTTCTGCTCAAGCATCCTTATACGCAGATGCACCCGCACCCTTGCCAACAGCTCCTCGGGGTTGAAAGGCTTGGTGATATAGTCGTCGGCCCCCAGATTCATCCCCTTGATGATATCTCCCGGTTCTCTTTTCGCGGTGACCATTATCACGGAGATGTTGCGCAGATTGTCGTCCGCCTTGATTCTCCGGCACACTTCCATGCCATCGATTCCCGGCATCATCAGATCCAGCAACATGAGGTCCGGATGGAATTGATCGGCCATCTGGAGGGCGTCCTCGCCATTGGAGGCGACCTGCAGATCGAAATCGCCATCCCGAGAGAGGGTGAGCCTCATCAGCAAGGAAACGTTGGGATCATCGTCCACTATAAGGATTCTGTGCATTTGCCCCGTTTGTACATTTGGCTCCAAGAAACAATATTTCAGTATATTTTATCACGACACAAGGATTTGAGCTAAAACTTTAGGCTGATTGCTTTGTATTACTTCGATGCTGACATTTTTATCAGATCCCCGGTTTGGATGAAAAAACAGGGGTAATCCCGGGCCTGGGCCACCTGGCGTTCCTGCTCCACCGGCGCCAGGCGCTCCAGTTCCATCTCCAGCGCTCTTTTGTCATCCGCCAGAAGGGTGGCCATGGATTGATTCAGCTCGCGTATTCGCTGGCCTATGGTCTTCTTGTCCGCCCCTGGCTCTTTTATGGCCAGCACAAGCTCCCCCTTCAACGCCGCCAGTCGGTCGATCTCCGGCCTCCCCGCCCCAGCTTTCTCCGGATGCTGGTCTATATCTCTTAGCTTCTGTTCGGCGGTGGCGATTTCCTGCCGGGGATCATCGGCATGCAGGTCTGGCCATAATGTGGCGGAAAGGCATGCCAGCTCCGGCGGCTGGGCGCCGAAGTAGTTCCGGATCAAGGCGTCGGAGATGTCATCGTATTTGGCGCCCCCCACTCCGTGGATGAACAGGTCGCACAACACCAGACGCAGGTATAGCGACAGGGTGATCGCCTTGGGACGAATGGCCAGCTTCCCTTCCACAATATGGCCCAGGGGGCGCTCCTCCCCTTTTTCCGTCACGACTGTGGCGCATTCCCCATCCTGCTTCACGAAAAGCTTCTGACGGTTTCCCCCGTCCAGGGCCCAGAATGGCGCCTGGACAAGATCCCCGGATATCTCCAGGTTCGGGAAAGGATTGGCCGGATAGCGCAGCCTATGCTCCTTGCGATACCGGTCCAGCGCCCTGTTGTATTCCCCGGCGAATTGGGGGATATCCGCCATGATATGGGTGGCGAACCGGAGAAAGGTGTTTTGCTGACAGAGGATGGAGACCGGCAACTCCATGAACTTATCCACCGCCGGGGCCAGCCACAGCCGCCTCATCACTATGGCCCGCGACACATAATCGGGAAAATCCAGATTCCTCTTGCGCAGTTTGTCTGTGTAGGAGAGAAGGGCGTTCCTGGGTTGATCCAGCCTGGAGCTTGCCATAAAGCCGACCATGGCCTCGAACCGGCTGAGCATATCCTCCACCGGCTCGGCGGGCGCCGCCTCATAGAGGCCATGGGTTTTCATGGGGAACAGAGGGAAATCCAGCCGGGCCAGCCTCTCCCCGGAGATGGTGGGCAACGGGGTGTTTTCGGCGCGGAACTCGTCGGAGTCCACCGTTATGAAAAGAGGAGTGGCCCCCATCGCTTCGGCCTCTTTGACCAGAACCACAGGCTTGATCATTATGCCTGGGTGGAAAGGCAAAGGCTGGTGACCGGAAGCGATGATCGGCGCCTCCGGGTTCGGCTCCGGGCCAGGGTCCAGGCCCAGGGCTCGGGTATACTCCCGCGCTTTTGCCAGGGCCTGGCGCCGGGCGACAGGCCGCAGGGTGGAAAGCGGTTCATTGTCCAGCAGGATGTCGGCGTTTTTGCCTGTGTTGCGCTCCACCATGGCGGAGTATTGGCGGGCGGGGGGGGTGGCCAGGGTGGCGCCGTTCTCCAGGGGGACGGCCCGTGGATCGGAAGATTGGCTCATGCAGGTGGCGGGCTTTCTTTCAGAACCGCAGGTCGCGGATATCGGAAAGGCCGATCTCCTCGTCACAGAAGACAGGCTCTCCGTAATCCGCCCCTATGAGCCTGCCGTAATACGCCCCCACCTCTTCGAGGTGTTTGAGGATGATCTCTTCGCGGTTGGCGGCGGCGAACTGGGATTTATAGGTGAGCACAGCCTCCAGCTTTTTCGGGAATGTCTCCGACACATCCAGGATGAACGCCGGTTTGACATGGATCTTCAGATGGGAGGAGAGATAGCCGAACACCCGGGAGGGATAGAACGGTTCTCCGTGCATGTTGGTCCTGGTAAGCTTGGCGTCAAACCTGGCCTTGGTCGCCACCTGGCTTCCCGCCATATGGTCCGGGTGGGCGTCCGCTCCCTTCTGGATGAAGAGCAGCTTCGGCTTGAGCATCCTGTAGACCTGGGCCACCTTGTGTCTGGCCTCCACGGTGTCCATCAGTTCTCTGTTGGGCAGATCCAGGGTGATCCTCTGGCACGCGCCCAGGATTTCCGTGGCCTTGGTGGCCTCGCTCTTTCTGGTTTCCGGATCGCCGAAGGGGGTGGGTTCGCCATTGGTCAGATCCAGAAAGGCCACCTCATGCCCCTTTTGGGTGAGCATGGCCACCGAGGCGCCAAAGCCCATTTCTATATCGTCCGGATGGGCTCCCACGACGAGGACATCGACCATCGCTTAACCTCCTTTTCGAGAACGTTCATATAGTATTCCAGCCGTTTGGCCGGATCGTCAATTCCTCCGCCAAAGGTTCTGTCCAGGTTCTTGTATATACGGGGCACCGGTATCTCCCCCACTTTGAGGCCCAGGGCGCGGGCCTGCACCCAGAACTGCAATGGCATGGCATAGCCCGGCTCATCCAGGGAAAGCCCCTTGAGCGCCTCCACCTTGTAGCATTTGAATCCGCAGAAGGAATCGGTGATCTGATAGCCGGTGATGCGGTTGATGGCGGCGGTGACGGCGACGTTTATCTTTCTTCTGTTTTCCGGAGGCTGATCCTGCCCCAGGCCGTCGGCCAGGTATCGGCTGCCGGAGAGGGTGTCCAGCTGGCCTATGCCGCCGAACATGGCCGGGATCAGGGCCGGTTCATGCTGTTCATCGCAGTCTATGGTGATAACCAGGTTATATCCCTTTTCCACGGCTCGTTTGAATCCGTCGATGATCGCCTGGCCGTAACCCAGGTTGACAGGGCGCCGGATGATATCGATTCCTGGGAAATTGTCCAGAATGGCGCCCGATCCATCGGTGGAGCCATCATCCACGGCGATCAAAGGCCCCGCGTGGTATTCGCGGATCCTGGCCAGCACCCCCGGCAGGGTGGCCGCCTCGTTGTAGACTGGAATAATAACTGCGTTGACCATGGCTTTATGATAGCCCAAAGAGGGGCCAGGCAGGCTGGAAAATTAGCCGCCGATCATTCGTCGAAAGACGCTTCCACCTCGAATTCGTGGCCATCCACGGTGAAAGGCACGGCCATAACCGGCCCGTTGGTGACGCTTTCGATCTCATGGCCCGGCCCCCGGACGACGGTGGGCAATCCGGCCTCGAAAACCATTCCCATTTCGTTGAGCCTGCGTCTGGCGTCGCCGCTGATCATGTTGGCCAGCTCCCCCACGGCGTCGGCCACATCCTGGTCGATGGTGGTGTATTCCATCCCCAGCATGGAGCCCACGATCTTGCATATGGCGGCGGAGGTGAAGGAGATGATGATCACTCCCCGTTTGACGCCCGCCAGTCCTATGACCCCGGAGATATCCCCTTTCGATCTTTTGGTTGTCTTCAGGAAGGGCTCGCCAGGCACAGGGTTCACCATGGCCATGGTGGCGATTACATTTATGGCGGCGTCCTTCACCGGGATGATCATTTTTGTTTCCACAGTTTCCCTCTAAAATATTCAGATTACTTGAAAGCGCCGATTTGTTCAATCCTCTCCAGCGCCGCTGTCACCAATTCCACAAAAATCTCCCGTTGCTCCTTGTCGAGCTTATACAGCAGGTCGGAGGCTATCCGGTCCGGTATCCGGTCCATAAGCCCGGCCAGCGCCTCGCCCCGCTCCGCCAGGGCTATCCAGGTCTTGCGTTTATCGGTGGTGTCCGGCTCCCGCCGGAAAACCCCTCTTTTCACCAGGTTGTTCACCGTCCAGGTGGTGGAGGAAGGAGGCATCTTCAATGCCTCGCCGATATGCCCTATGGTCATTTTCTGGGAAGCGGCCACAAGCTTTAACGCCTTTCGCTCCGTGTGGCTCAGTTCCTTGGCCAGCAGGGGGAGGGTGGACTCGATCTTCTGGTATCGGTCGATAATCATGTCCACCAGGCGTTTGACAGCCGCGGCTTCTTTCACTTTAGCTCTCCATATAAATCCGCCCATCCCTTGGGGGATGAGGTCAGCTCTCCTTGTGCAGCTCCAGCACCGGCGCCATATGCTCTCGCTCCTCCGGCTCCTCCTGCGTCAATCGCTCGCCCAGCTGCTGCAGAGTCATGGCGCCCAGCCCATCCTCCATCGCCTTGCGAATGTCCGTGAACAGCTCCTCCACCCCCGACCGGTCCGAGTCCAGGGGTTCCGGAGAGCATGCCAGCATCTCCCCGTTCAGGTTGGTCATCACATCGGCGACCTTCACATGGTCCAGCGGGCGTTTGATAAGGAACTTTTCGCCCCCCGCGTCCAGGAACACTATGATGTCCAGCTTGTGCAGCTTGCGCAATATTTCACCGTAAAACTCACTGGTGATCTCCAGCTTCTGCTGCACGGCGAACGGGTCCAGCGGGCCCTTGTCGGCAATATAGGCCCGGGCGGCGTCCAGCAGTATCCTGATGGCGTAATAGTGGGAGTATTTGCGCCGGTCAAAGCCCTCTTTCTTTTTCGACTTCACTTCCTTGGGGTATTGGATGGCGTATGCGATGACAGACCCCCCCAGGACGATGAGCCAGGTGACATACAGCCAGAAGAGGAAGATGGGGATGATGGCAAGACCGCCATACACATCCTTGTAGCTGGCCCACTCCCGAAGATACCAGTTGAACACCAGCTTGGCGGTCTCGAACAGCACGCTGGCGATCACCGCGCCCCAGATGGCCGGGCGAAAACGCACGTTGGTGTTCGGTATAAGCCGGTAGATCAGAAGAAAGGCTATGGCGGTGAGCAGAAAAGGGGTTCCCTTGAGCAAAAAGCCCTGGTCGTATCGGTATTCCGCATAGGACGGGCTGGCCGCCAGGGCCTGCACTTTGGCCGTCAGGTATATGGAGCCTGCTATCAGAAACGGGGTCAATGTGACCGTGAACCAGTACACCACGAATTGGTTTATCGGCGGCCTGGCCTTGTCCACCTTCCAGATCATGTTGAAAGCCGATTCTATGATCGAAAGAACCCAGATTACCAGGGCGATGAGAAACAGAAGACCGAGCACGGAGACAGGGGCGGCGTTGGTTTTGAAAGTCTCGAAGCTCTTTTTTACGGAATCGGCCAGCTCCTGGTTCGGCGGAAGAAACTGGTCGAAAAAGAATTCCAGGGCGGTTTCGCTGGTGACCTTGATCTCCTGTCCCTCGGTTCCGGCGATGGAATCGGCGAGGTTGACAGAAGAGAGAATGGACAAAGAGACCGCCAGCAGGGGCGCCAGGGTCAACAGGGTGGTGTAGGCCAGGGACGCGGCGAAGGTTGGGCAGTTGTCCCACCAGAACTTTTCGGCGATCTCCAGGCCGATCTTCACCCGCCACGCCAGCCACCGGATCGCCACATTGGAGCTCTCCTCCAGGTTGGTGTTCAGTGTCTCAATCACTCTGGTGTAGAGGTTCTTGAATTCGGGTTTTGCCCCGTCGGTCTGGGTGGTTATATTTTTGTCAGACATGCCCTTCCCCCTGGTTGGAGATGCTATTGGAGGCGCCGAGCGGATTCGAACCGCTGAATAAAGGTTTTGCAGACCTCTGCCTTACCACTTGGCTACGGCGCCTTGAAATAATCATTGTATAGGGATCGGAAAGAAATTCATCATATCATAATAACATGAAATTTGGCTTTTGTATTATCGTAAACGTATATAGGTCAATGAATTGTGCGCGGAAACGGCCAGGGTGATCCTTCCCTGGAGCGAAAAAGCCCCAAAGATGGCCCCCGAACGCGTCCCTTCCATCGACAAACCGGGCCGCCGATTCATCCGTCTGCCCGCACGAAACAGGCCTTTGCCATGCAACCTCGCCTTGACATAGACATAAGCCTCTTCAATAATTGGTTCAAACGTCAGGAACGACAATAATCTAGGACAATAGCTCAAATGCCTGATCTTGAAACCTTGACCGAGAGGGAAGCGGCGGTGCTGGCCGCGGTAGTGGAGATCGGACTGAAAAAAGGGGAGCCGGTGGGGGCCCAGGCTTTGGCCAGGGAAAAGGAGTTCGCCCTCTGCCCGGCGTCCATAAGAAACATCATGGCAAAGCTGGAGCGGGAGGGGTATCTGTGCCAGCCCCACGCCTCCGCCGGAAGAGAGCCCACCGACGAAGGATATGGCTATTACGCCCGGCGCCTGGCCACCGCGCCCAAGCTTTCGCGGGAAAGCGTCCGGATGATAAACGAGGCGGTGGAGGACCCGGCCTTGCCGGAGACCGCGGCCCGGCTGGACGCGCTTTCCCACGCCATCTCCCGGCTGTCGCGCCAGGTGGGGTTGGCCGGTTTTCTTTCGTCAGAGGCCGCCCCCATCCGCGAGTACAGCTTCATGAGCCTGGGGAGCAAGACCGTGGGGGCTGTGATGGCCACCATGAGCGGGGAGCTGCTGCGATACGCCGTCAAGCCCGGCTGGGACAGCTCGGCGAAAAAGCTGGAAAAGATGGCGTCCTATTTCAACGGGAAGTTCAGCTATATGACGGTTCCGCAAGCCAGAAGGCTTTTGTTCAGGGAGAGCGGGGGCGCCATGGGGGAGCATGCCCCGCTGGCAAAGGATGCGTACAGGCTGGCCCTGGCCCTGGAGCAGGGGATGGCGGCGCGGGATTCGCAAAGCGTGTATGTGGAGGGGGTGGGAAACCTGATGAGTCATGTGGAGGGGAGCGAGGATATGGAGACGATAAAGTCCATGGTGGCCACCCTGGGTGAAAAGAAGAAACTCATGCTTCTGCTGGACCAGTTGTCCAAGAGCGAAGGGAAGATGGTGGTGATTGGCTCCCAGTCGCAAATCGACGGGTTTTCCGGCTGTTCGGTGGTGGCCCATTCTTTCGCCGGGTCCCATGGGGTGGAGGGTATTATTGGAGTGATCGGCAAGAAGAGGATGGATTACGGCCTGGCTCTGGCCCTGGTGTCCATGGCGGCGAGGCGGCTGACCGCCAGCCTGCGCGGGGGGATGCAGTGGGGTTGAAGCATATAAAGGATCTGGAAAATGAAAAAGACATTGATGATGCCACAGAGGATGGTGAGGCGATGACCGGCGGCGATGATTTTGCCGGATTGCGCCAGACCCCGCTGACCCGGAAGGAGCTTCCCCGCCGACGGGAGGACGAGGTGGACCGGCTGCAGGAGCGCATCGCCAACCTGACCGCGGAGCTGGAAAGCCGCGAAAAGGAACTGGTGGAGGCTCGTCACAACTCCCTGAGCGCCATAGCGGAGGCGGATAACTATAAAAAGCGCCTGGAAAGGGAACACCAGAAGCGGCTGCAAAGAGACGAGGCCAGCCTGGTGGTTTCATTCATACCGGTTTTAGACACTCTGGACAAGGCCCTGGAGCAGATTGCTGGGGATGCGCCGGAGGTGGGGAAGTTCCGGGAAGGAATTGAACTTACAAGGCAACAATTTCATGATATCCTGTCAAGAAAGGGTCTGGAACGGATTGACGTGGTGGGAAAACCGTTTGATCCGGTGACCAGCGAGGCCCTGGTGGTGGAAGATACCCTGGAACATGCCGATGGCATTGTCATGCGGGAGTTTACCCCGGGCTACATGATGGATGGATCCCTGGCCAGGGCGGCCAGGGTGATCGTGGCGCGGAATCCTACTGGGAACAAAGAGAAATCTGGCGATGAAAAAAGCTCCGACTAAAGACGCAGCCTACAGGAAACTGGGGCTGGGTTCGGGCGCTACGGGCCAGGATATCCGGCGGGCCTTTCGCGCCCTGGCCAAAAAATACCACCCCGACCGGAACAAACACAACCCCGTTTCCGAAGAGCGGTTCAAGGAGCTTGTCCACGCGTACAAGGAAGCGGTAAGCATCCAGAAGGAGCAGGCCAGGCAGCAGCGGGCGAAAAACGCCTTCACCGGGTTCAGCTTCGGAGGGCTTTTCCGGCCCAGGGCCGACAAGTGCTTTTATCCCATCGCCGTCAATGGCAAGAGAGTGGAAGAGGGAGTGTCCCTTACCTTCGATGAGGCGATCAGCGGGGTCTCCGTGGAGATGACCATCAAGGCGCACGGGCCATGCCTAAAGTGCGCTGGCCATGGATCGGAGAAGCCGGACTGTTTTTTCGACTGCCCCAAATGCCAGGGGGCCGGGAGCATCCTGGAAGGGGACGGCAGCTTCCTGAGCCATGCCGTGTGCCCCAAATGCCTGGGGGAAGGCAAGGTGCTGAAGAAATGCGGGCAATGCGGCGGGGAAGGATTGCGGGATGTGGAAAAGAATATCGTGGTCCACATCCCGGCGGGGGTGGATGATGGCAATGTGCTCACCATCCCCGGCGAAGGACACGCCGGGGCCATGGGTGGCAAGGCGGGGGATCTGCATGTCAAAGTCAGGGTCGGTGAAAGCAAGATCTTCATCCGCAAGGGAAGGCATATATATTACGAAGCCAAAGCCCCTTTCACCATGGCGGTGTTTGGAGGGAAGATAGTGGTTCCCACCCTGGATGGGGATGTGCGGGTCACCATCCCTGCGGGGCTTCGGGCCAACGCCTTGTTGCGCCTAAAAGGGCGCGGTGTCAACGGCGAGGGGCACCAGTTCATCCGGCTGGCGCTGGAGGCGCCCACCCAGCTGACCACAAAAGAGCGCAACATGCTGATAGAATTCGCCAGAACGAAAGGCTATCCTGTGCCGGATCAGGAGGAGCTGGGCGCCTGGACCAGGCTTGGCAGGCTGTTCGGGCGAGGTTGAACACCCATATGCGGCCATAACCTGCCGCCGCTTTAATCTTTAGAATACAAACCCAAAGGACTTTTATGAACGATGACGTTACTACGTCCACACAGGAAGCTGGCGGAGGCGCCTCTGGCGACACGGCCACTGCGCCCATCCCCCCCCGCAAGGGAGCGCTAAACCGCCTGTACTGGTGGATATTAAGCTGGGCCGACACCCCATACGGAGCGCCTGCCCTTTTCATCCTGGCCATGGCGGAGTCTTCCTTCTTTCCCATTCCGCCAGACCCTCTGCTGGTGGCCCTGGCGGTGGGGAAGCCTGCACGGGCGCTATACTACTCCGCCTTGTGCACCATCGGCTCGGTGATCGGTGGAGTAATCGGGTACGGCATCGGCTACTTCTTCATCGAATCCGTCGGCATGCGGATCATCGAGTTCTATGGCGTCAGCGCCAAGTACGCCACCATCCAGAAACTGTATGAGGAGCACAACGCCATCGTGGTGCTGGTGGCTGGGGTGACCCCCATTCCATACAAAGTGTTCACCATCGCCGGTGGGGCGTTCCAGGTGTCGTTCATAACCTTCGTGCTCGCGTCCATCGCCGGCCGGGGATTCCGGTTTTTCCTGGAAGGGGTGTTGCTTTACTACTACGGCGAGAAGATCCGCGATTTTATCGACAAGTACATGACCTGGCTAAGCTGGATATTCGGCATCCTGCTGGTGGGCGGATTTGTGGCGATAAAATACCTGGCGGGCTAGGCCCGGGCAGGAGATGGAACGGTCAGGCGGGTTGTATGTGGTGGTCCTCTCCCTGCCCCGCCCCGCGTTGATAAAAGTGGGCGCCCTGGGGAAGATCCCCTTTGGCGCCGGGACATATATGTATGTGGGCTCCGCCATCGCCGGACTGGAGCAAAGAATCGCCCGCCACAAGGCCCGGCAGGGGAAGAAG
>JAOUPQ010000222.1 GCA_029879765.1 Nitrospinota bacterium
GCGGGACGTGGTGGCCGAGGAGCGGCGGTTCAGCTATGAAAACCAGCCCACGGGGAAGCTGTACGAGCGTTTCCTGGCCACGGCTTTTATCGCCCATCCATATGGCCAGCCGATTATCGGCTGGGCTTCGGACATAGAAACCCTCCCCCTCTCCGAGATGGAGAGCTTTTATAACACGTGGTATGTGCCGAACAACGCGGTGGCCGCCCTGGTGGGGAACGTGGATATGGAAGAGCTTCAGGCGCTGGCGGAAAAATATTTCGGTGGCCTGCCCGCAAAGCCTCTGCCGCCGAGGGTGATGAGCAAGGAGCCGGAACAGGGGGGCCAGAGACGCATCAGCCTGGCCTTCGAGGCCAATCCCATGGTGATGATGGGTTTCCACAAGCCCACCTTGCCCCATCACGACGATTACGTGTTCGACATCATCTCCCAGATCCTCTCCGGTGGACGTACCGGAAGGTTCAACAAAGAGCTTGTTATAAAAAAGAAAATCGCGGTGAGCGTGGAAACATACACGGTGCCCGGTTCGCGATATCCGAATGTGTTCACCATAGGTGGCGCCCCCCGCCCACCCCATACCACAGAGAACCTGGAAGAGGCTGTGTGGGTGGAGCTGGAAAGACTGAAGACCGAGCCTGTGGGGGAAAAGGAACTGCAGAAGGTGCTCAACAACGTGGAAGCGGATATGATCCGGGAGCTGGTCTCCGACTACTCCATGGCCCGCAGGCTCACCTATTATCAGCAAATGGCCGGGGACTGGCGCTATCTGACCGAGTATATGGAGAAGATAAAGAAGATCACCCCGGAGGATATCCAGAAGACGGCGCAGAAGTATTTCACTTATGAAAACCTGACTGTGGCCACGCTGGTCCAGAAGAAGAAATGAATTTGAAGCCACATATATACATCCCGCTGCTGGCGGCCATCTGGCTTTCCGCCTGCTCCACCATGGCCCCCCGTCCCGCCACTGTGGATGATCTGGTGTTCAAGCCGCTGAAGACCGATATACCGGACACCCGGCGGGTCACCCTTTCCAACGGGATGAAGGTCCATCTGCTCCCGGACAGGGAGCTGCCTCTGGTGGAACTCACCGCCATGGTGAAAGTGGGCGCCATCTGGGAGCCTGATGACAAGGCGGGGCTGGCGGCGCTCACCGGCGCTTCCATGCGCTCCGGGGGAACCAGGACCATGGCTCCGGACGAGCTGGACGAGACCCTGGAGTTTTCCGCCATATCGGTGGAGACCGGTATCGGCGGGGAAATGGGCTCGGTCTCCCTTTCCGCGCTGACCAAGGACCTGGACCGGGGGCTGGGATTTCTGGCCGATGTGATGATCTCCCCCAGGTTCGACCAGGGGAGATTCGAGCTGGCCAAGGCCCGGATGCTCGACGGCATCCGCAGGGAGAACGACGACCCCACCGGCGTGGCCGGCCGGGAGTTGAGCAGGCTTGTATATGAAGGCTCCCCCTATTCGCATATCCCCACCCTGGAGAGCGTTTCTTCCATCACCCGAGAGGATTGCGTCAGTTTCCACGCCCGATACTTCTCACCAAAAAGCGTGATCCTGGGGGTCACCGGTGATTTTGACGAGGAGGAGATGATCGCCCGGCTGGAGAAAGCCTTCGGCGGATGGGACGCTTCGGCGCCGGTGTATCCGGAAGTGGCGCCGGTAAAGGAGAAATATGAGGGCGGAGTGTACGTGGTGGACAAGGCCCTGCCCCAGACCGCCATCCGCATAGGGCACCTGACCCTTTCCCGCCCGGATCCGCAATACCTTGCCGTGCGGGTGATGGACAGCATTCTGGGCGGTTCCGGCTTCACCTCCCGCATGGTGCAGAAGGTGCGGGCAGAGCGGGGCCTGGCATACTCCGTATGGTCCTATTCCATGGCGGGCTACTGGGAGATGGGGCAGTTCACCGCCGGGACAGAGACAAAGGCCTCCACCACAGCCGAGGCCCTGGGCCTTATGATCGGAGAGATAGAAAAGATCCGCGAAGAACTGGTGAGCGAAGAGGAGCTGGCCCAGGCGAAGGCGTCGATAGTGAACTCCTTTGTTTTCATTTTCGACCGCCCCTCCAGGATACTCTCCCAGAGAATGACCCTGGACTATTACGGAATATACGAAGGCTTCCTGGAAACATACCGCGACAAGGTTATGGCCGTCACTGCCGAGGACGTGCGCCAGGCGGCGCGGCGCTGGCTGCATCCGGAAGGATTGAAAATAGTTGTGGTGGGCTCGGTGAAGGATTTCGACCGGCCCATGGCCCAGTTCGGCCCAGTCCATGAACTGGTATTACGAGATTATTCGACCGCTGAAGGGGGGAAATGATCGGTCTTGCCCTGACACTGTAAACGTCTTTTTTACATTCCAGGTCATGGCGCGCATATCGACAAAATGGAATATGCTTTAATTTTCCGTTTCATCCTGCTGGGGGTTCTGCTGCTTGGCTCCGCGTTTTTCGCCGGGTGCGACATCGCCCTGTTCTCTCTGGGAGCGGCCAAGGTGGCCCAGCTTCGGCGGGATGGAACCCGGACCGGGGCGCGGGTTGCCGCGCTCATGGAGGATCCGGACAAGCTGCTGGTCACCATATACATAGGCAACGAGCTTATCAACGTGGCCATCTCCGCCATAGTCACGGTTCTGGCGCTGGAGCTTTTTGGCGACCTGGGGGTGGCTCTGTTTCTCGGCGCCGGGGCCATGACCCTGCTGGTGTTCGGCGAGATCATCCCGAAAGCCTTCGCCCACGCCCACAGCCTGCGCTGGGCCCTTCTGGCGGCCTATCCTCTGTCCATCTTCATGTGGCTGGTCACTCCCCTGCAGGTGGTGGTGACCTTTATCTCCGGGTTGCTGTTCCGCATGGCGGCGCTGCCGGAGGCCAAGGACCATTCCATGCTCAGCGAGGAGGAGCTTAAAACCCTGATGGAGGAGAGCGCCGACGAGGGGGTTATCAACGAGTCCGAGAAGGAGATGGTGCAGAACCTCTTCGAATTGGGTGACCTTACCGTCTCCGAGATAATGACCCCCCGCACCGACATCATGGCCCTGGAGGTGGACACTCCCATACTGGAGGCGTGGAAAACCATGGGGGATTCCTTTTTCGCCAGGGCTCCGGTGTATGAAAAACAGATCGACAACATCGTGGGGACTCTATATAAAAAAGACTTTTTGAAGTACAGCTATCCCCCTCCCGAGGGGGTCTCCCTTCGAACCTTGATCCGCAAACCGTTCATCGTGCCGGAGACCATGATCATCCGCGAGCTTTTGCGCGAGTTCCAGAAGCGCAAGACCCATATCGCCGTGGTGTTCGACGAGTACGGGGGCGCCCAGGGGCTGGTGACCATGGACGACGCCCTGGAAACCCTGGTGGGGGAGGCGCACACAGGACGGGAAAATGAGCATGTCACGCAAATTAGCGCGGGGATTTTTAAAGTTCACGGGGCCTGCGAGCTGGAAGACTTTCAGGAATTTTTCGGGACCGGGCCGGACCATGAGGAGCTGGAGACCATCGGCGGATACGTGTTCCACCTTTTCGGTCACCCTCCCCGCTGGGGGGAGGCTGTGGAATCCCACGGCTTCCGCTTCACCGTGGAAAAGGTGAAAAACCACCGAATCATCGAGCTGCTGGTGAAAAGGCTGGATGCGGAGCCGCAGGAGGAGAAACAGGCATGATAGACACGTATTATGTGATCCTGGCCGTGGCCGCCCTTCTGCTTGCGGAAGGGTTCTTCTCCGGCAGCGAGCTGGGCCTGGCGGGGCTGAGCAAAGTGCGCCTGCGCCACCTGGCCGAATCGGGCGCCCGATACGCCATCATCCTCGAAGAGCTTCTAAAGTCACCCGCCCGCATATTCGGCGCCACCTCCATCGGCACCAACCTTTGCGTGTTCGCCTCGTCGGCCCTGATGGCGTGGTTCATGGTGTCCGTGGTGGGGGAGGGGAAGGCGGATCTGTATTCCTTCCTTATCATTGGTCCTCTCACGCTGATCGTGGGGGAGATCGTGCCCAAGATGATTTTCCGCAAGCATTCCGATCTGCTGTTTCCATACCTGGCCAGGCCGCTGGCCGTCTCCCAGGCTCTTTTCGGGCCGATTCTGGCCATCACCACATTCATCTCCAAGGTCTTCATCCGCATCGTCCTGCGGGGCCAGGGAACCCCCGCCGATTTCATCTCCCGCGAGGAGATCATGATGCTCACCCAGATGAGCCGGGAAAAGCTGGCGCTGGACAATGTGGAAAAAAGGATGCTCGACCGCATCTTCGAGTTCAAATCCAGCGACGTGACGGAGACGATGAAACCTTTGGGCAAGGTGGTGGCCGTGGCGGATTCCTTTACCTTAGAACAGGCCCGCATGACCCTGGCGGAGAGCGGATTCTCCCGGCTGCCGGTGTTCCAGGACCGCATATTCAACATCGTAGGGGTGATCAGCGCTTTCGACCTTCTGCGGTTGCCGGATTCCTCCGGCCTGGTCACCCGGATCATGACCCCGGCTTATTACGTGCCGGACACCAAGCGGAACTCCAAGCTGCTGGAGGAGATGCAGAAGTCCGGTGTCCATATGGCGGTGGTGCTGGATGAATATGGATCGGCGGTGGGGATCGTCACCCAGGAGGACCTGATCGAGGAGATAGTCGGGGAGATCGAGGACGAATACGACACCAGGGTGAAGTCCTACGAAAGCCTGGGGGGAGGGCGATATATTATAGACGCGGGAATGGAGATCGACCGGATCAATGAAGAGCTGGAATTCGATTTCCCCACGGGTGACTATGAGACCCTGGCCGGCTTTCTGATCCAGTCGCTGGAGCGCATCCCCCGCAAGAGGGAGAGAATCGCCATCGGGGATTTCCAGTTCACGGTGCTGGAGGCGACCCAGCGCAAGGTGGTCTCTGTGGAAGTCAATGACCTGCGCGGGGCGGCCGCGCCACCGGACAGAAACATGGAAAACGGGAAAGCCGCCCAGCCGCCCGCCAATAACCACAATGGCAAGTGATTCCTCCTCCATCCTGGCCAGAACGACGCAAGGGGAGAGGATCTCTTCCGAGGACGCCGAGACCCTGTTCCAGTCC
>JAOUPQ010000036.1 GCA_029879765.1 Nitrospinota bacterium
GGCCGCTTCCAGGAAAGTAACCGCCGCCCATGGCGGCGGAGTGGGATATCGGATGGAAATCGGGGAGTGACAAATCAGCCCGGTCGCACACCGCCGAACAGGGCCAGTTCGGTTATCTTGAAGTATACATCCACATCGTCAAAGCCGACATCCCGCAGCCATTGGCATTGATCCTCGACAGACGCCAGCCGGTTCTCATCCTTGTGGGCTCTTTTCTCCAGAGCCTCGATAATGGCGGCCTTATCCACGTCAACGCCCGACAACCTGGCTCGCTCAAACAAATTCTCCCGGAACAAAGTGACAAATAATTCTGATGTCTGATCAGCCAGAGGGGCTACGTGCTCCAGATGCATGAAGACGCCGCCGGGCCGGAGCATGCCGAATATCTCCTTGTATATCTCCCGTTTGCGCTCATCGGGCTGGTGGTGGATGGCGAATCCGGAAAGGGCCACATCGAAGGGGCCGCGCTTTCCAGCGTCACTGGCCCATTGGGGATGGCTGAAGTCATCGCACAGAAAATCCGCCCTGTCCCCCAGGCTTTCCAGCGCTTTATGGCATTGATCCATCATAGGCGAGGAGAAATCCACAAACAGGCATCCAGCGCCAGGCCAACGTCGCAGAGCCTCGCCTCCCAGGGCGCCGGCCCCGCAGCCAATGTCGATGACAGTGGCGGGCTGCGGGACATGGGACTCGATAAGACGGAAGGCAAGATCCGTCATGCTCTCAATCAGTGGGAGGCTGGCCCGGACAGTGGTCAGGAAAAACCGCGCCTGTTCCTCGTCTGTCCAAACGCTCATGGAGTCCCCGTTGTCAGAACCCGTGAGGCTGGAGCTCGGCAGGGTGGGCCAGGGTGAACTTTGTCCTGACCGTCACTTGGTTATCCCTTCAGGATGGAACCCGGACTTGCGTATGGCGTTCATGGCGTCCTGGGCCTCCTTGTGGGATTTATATTTGCCCACCCGCACCATGTACAGGTTCTTGGTCTCCGAGCGCAGCCGTACTTTCGCCTCGAACCCGGCGGTCTTGGCCTTGAGCGCCAGACGGGCGCCATCCTCCCGGTTGGCGAAGGAGCCTATCACCAGGGTCACCATCTTGCCTCCGGAAAGGTAGGCGGCTCGGTTTTCAAATCCGGCTTCCGCCATGGTGACCGAAAGGCTGGCCGCTTCCTTGATGGTGCCGAACACTCCCACCTCGACCCGATAGCTGCTGTGCGGGGTGGTGCTGGTGGCGATCCATGGTTGGCGCCCTTGCGCGGCCAGTTTGTCGCGGATTTCCAGGGCCGACATCGCGTCGGTGGTGGCCACAACCTGCACGGCGTATGTGTCGCTCTCTTCTTTATTAATGTCAGGCGGCGATGCGGAGCTTTCCGCCTTTCCTTTATTTCCTTCCGCAGGGGCCGGGGGATTATCCGGCTGGATGGCCGGGGCCTTTGGTGGCTCTTCCGCGTCGGGTTTGTTTGTTTGCGACGGTTGAACTTTCACCACGGGGGGCGCCGTCTGCTCTTTGTGGGAGGAGATATCCTCCTCGATAAGGTTCATCTTGTTCAATGCCGCCAGTCTCTCATCCACCTGCTCGGGGCTGATCGCTTCTTCCTCCGCTTCCTCCTGCGCAGGTGGGGAATCAGGCTCCTGTGGCAAAGCGGTTTGCTCCACTTTGGGCGGCTCCGGTTTTGGGGCCACTTTCACTTTTGGCGCAGGCGCAGGCGCGGGCGCAGGCGCGGGGGCAGGAATGGACATCAGTTTGTCCAGCGGCAACTGGATATAGGAAAAATAATGGGCCATGCCCAGGCCCACCACCACACCGACCAGTATCATGGCCTTTATTTTTCTCGATTTGGCCCTGTTTTGGTCAAGGCTCTTGTCAAGATCTTCGTAAAGGTCGTCTTCTGGAACTCTAGGGATGTTGTCCATGGGAAGGTTCTCTCTCCAACAAGCAAGTCCTGTTCATCTTAATTTAATTCCCCGTTAATCGGCTTTTATAAACCTCATGATATTATAGTGCATATGATCGAAGCAGGCTATGTGATTGGAGCGGATATCGGGGGGGGGAGCGCCAGGGTGGCCGCTGTGGGGCCGGATGGCGTCATTGCGCGAAAGATCAAGGTCGCGTCCAATCCGGAGCAGGGATACAAGCCGCTGGTGGCAAACGTCCGGGCAGCCATGGACAAGATCATGGCCGCGCAAAAGGCCCCGCCTCTGGCCATGTGTGTGGCCTGCGCCGGGGCGGTGGATTTCTCCAGGAACATGATCGCAAGCTCCCCTAACTTTCCAGGATGGCGCGATGTTCCCCTGGCCGAGGACCTGGGCCGGGGAAGGCCCTTTGCCGTCAGCCTGGAAAACGACGCCAACGCCGCCGCGTACGGGGAAGGGTGGATCGGCGCCGCCACCGGCTGGGAGGACTTCGCCATGCTGACACTGGGCACCGGCGTGGGCGGGGGAATTGTATTGGGCGGGGCGGTGTATCACGGATTCAACGGAATGGCGGGAGAGATCGGCCATCTTCCTTTCAGCGCCGCCGATATCCTGTGTGGCTGTGGCAGAAGGGGTTGTCTGGAGACCACAGCCTCCGCTTCCGGAGTGGCCCGCCGGGCGGTGGAGACGCTGGCCACAAAAGGGGGCCAGGCTTTGCGCCGGGTGAGCCGTGGGCAAAGTGGCCGAGTGGACGCGAAAATGGTGGCGGAGCTGGCGCGAAAAGGGGACGCGGAATGTCGCCGGATCATGAGGGAAACGGGAATGGAGCTTGGCCAGGCCCTGGGGGCGCTGACTCTTTCCATGGGGCTGACCCGTTTTGTCATTGGCGGGGGGATGGCCGGCGCATTCGATCTTTTGAAGGCGCCGATGCGGAAAGGGGCTTTGGCCAGGGCCTATACCCTTGACGCCAGATCATTGAAAATATCCGTGGCCAAACTGGGCGACGACGCCGGATTGCTGGGCGCCGCCAGGGTCGCGCTGGATAAAGTGTAGCCCCCGGAAGAGCCGTTTGTTACTCCACCTTGACCGTGATCTCGTCAGACATCACCGGCGGATTGTGGGTCATATGGTTGAAGTTGCCAAACACTATCCGCAATTTATAAACTCCCGCCGGGAACTTGGCCAAAAGCTCCGTTTCCCCATTGTCGAAATGCTTGATCCTCGGGTCGTTGGGCTCTAAGGGCCTGTTCAGGTCGATCTGGATGAGCGGCTTGTTGATCAGCAGATGGAAGTGGCCGGTGTTTTCCATTCTTATCTGCGCGGGCGCCACCCCCATCACCTTGAGCCCGAACTGGATCAGCACCGGGTTGGACACGGTGTCTCCATCCTTGATGTTTATGAAATAGACCTTCGCGCCTGGGGGGGACTTTAATCCGCCAACGAAATCTGTATTCTTAAGCCTGTCCAGCAAGCCTTCCGCTTCGGCCTGGCCGGCCAAGGCCAGCAGCGCCAGGACCAAACCCAAGATCGAAAGTTTCTTCATAAGCATCTCCTGTCATATTGGATTTCAATAAGGTGAATCCTATTTGGTACAATCCATATTTATCTTTATATTGGCAGAGGGCGAGCTTGTGTTCAAGATTATACTTCAAGTGGCGTTGCGGGAGCTTCGAGGCGCGCTGACCAGATCGCTGCTCACCATGCTGGGTGTCATCATCGGCGTGGCCGCCGTGGTGGCGATGGTGGCCCTGGGGCAGGGGGCAAAATACAGTATCGGCAAGAATATAGAGAATCTGGGGGCCAACCTGCTGATCGTCCGTCCGGGCCAGATGGGGAAGAGGCATGTGCGCCGCGTTGAAGCGCAGACCCTGACTCTGGACGACGCCAGGATGATAAGAAAACAGGTGGCGGGTGTCCTCTCCGTGGCGCCTTCCGCCGTGGGGAGCGGGCAGGTGAAAAGATACAACGAAAACACCAGGACAAATATCATCGGGGTCACCGCCGATTATCCCAGGACGCGCAAGACAGGAATGGACCAGGGCGCCTTTTTCACCTCACGGGACGTGGCGGGGGCCCGGCGAGTGGCGGCGCTGGGAAAAGTGGTGGCGGACAAATTGTTCGGCGCCCGCAATCCGGTGGGCGACTATATAAAGATCAACGGAATAAACTTCAAGGTCGTGGCCATCCTGGAGGAGAAAGGCCAGGCGGGATGGTGGGATTCCGACGATCAGATACTGATCCCCATCACCACCCACCAGAAGCGCCTTTTCGGTGGCTCCAGCGTCAGCAGCATATTTGTGGAGGCGCAAAGCCAGGAGGTGATGGAGCAGGTGGAGTCGGGGATCGTTTCGCTGCTCAGGCGCAGCCACCAGATCCGCAAGGGGGCTGAGGATGATTTCCATGTGCGAAGCCAGGTGGAGATGATCAAGGAGCTGGAGCAGGTCACCAGGACATTCACCTTCCTGCTGGGGGGGATAGGCGCCATCTCTCTGGTGGTGGGTGGAATAGGGATAATGAACATCATGCTGGTGACGGTGACGGAGCGCACCCGCGAGATAGGGCTCAAGAAAGCCTTGGGTGCGCGGCGGGCCGATATTTTGCTTCAGTTTCTGGTGGAGTCCACCATCCTGGCGGGGATCGGTGGCGCCATCGGGGTGGCGCTGGGGGCCGCAGTGGCCATGGTGGCGGGCCACTTTTCCGAATGGGGAACCCATGTCACCTTCGATTCGGTGGTCATAGCCTATTCCACCGCGCTGGTGGTGGGTGTGTTCTTTGGCTGGTGGCCGGCGTTCAAGGCTTCCCGGCTCAATCCTGTGGACGCGTTGCGGAGCGAGTGAGGAACTATGGCGACATTACATGAAAAGACCGGAGTGGTGATAATGGCGGCGGGGAAGGGGACCCGCATGAAGTCTGACCTGCCAAAGGCTTTATGCCCGCTGGGGGAGAAGCCCCTGGTGATGTGGGTGGTGGAGGCGGCCAGAACCCTGGCGCCGGAGCTGACCGTGGCGGTGGTGGGGCATCAGAGGGAGATGGTGAAGGAAAGGCTGGCCGGAGAGGGGATAATCTTCGCCACCCAGGAGCCGCAACTGGGCACCGGCCACGCCCTGGCCTGCGCGGCGGAGGCCTTCCGCGATTTCAAAGGGGTTGTGCTGGTGCTCTCCGCGGATGTGCCCGCCATAAAACCTGCGACCCTGCGGAGCCTGCTGGCGGCGCGGCGGGAGAGCAAAGCGGCGGTGGCCCTGCTCACCTGCCGGATGGAAAAGCCGGGGGCCTATGGAAGGGTGATCCGCAGTGGCGGCCAGGCGCAAGCTATCGTGGAGGCCAGGGACGCCACGGAGGAGCAGCTTGCCATCCAGGAGATAAACGCAGGGATATACGCCTTTGACGCGGAGTTTGTTTTCGGCGCGTTGGGCAAAATCGGCCGAACCAACGCCCAGGGGGAGTATTACCTGACCGATATCGTCGCCATGGCCGTGGCGGAGGGGCGCCAGGTGGCGGCGGTGATGATAGACGATCCGGCGCAGATCCGCGGAGTGAACACTGTGGAGGAATTGGCGGCGCTGGAGAGGGCCATGCTGGGGCGATAGCCCCGCCGACCCGTCCTGTGGTGGTATGGATCGCAATGACATCAAAAGGCCCCCATGAGCGGAGAGAATCGCTCCACCTGGATACGGCGGGAATATGCCACCTGCATAAAACTTCTTGCGCCATAAAAAACTCCCCTTTAACATGGCTGTATCTGGGAGAGCAGGCATGCGCCATTCAGTCGCTGAATGGCTCGGCGGTAGCGTCCAGGTTAGGTACAATAGGGTTCAACTCCCACTTATCCCTCTTCTAATGGATCGATATGGGGATTCAGCCATGCGGGCGCAAAGCCCCCGCCGGATTTTCATGATTCATCAGGGGAGGGGATTTATGCCATGAACAAGGGTGAAACATGGAACTGGTGATAATCATCGCAGCAGTATTACTTTTCACTTACCTGCTCGTTGTGACTTTTCCGAAGCTGTGTGTAGTCACCGTCAATGAATATGAAGCTGGAATCCGGTTCCACCGGGGAGTGATCACCGAAGTGGCCCCGCCGGGGATGTACATCATCTCGGGTATATTCACTGAAATTGTCAAAATAGACACCCGCCCCACTTATGTGAAGGTTCCCACCCAGGAAGTTCTAAGCTCCGATGGAGTGACATTGAAACTGAGCGTCATAGCCTGCTATCAGGTCACTGACGCGCGAAAAATGATAACCAGCATTTCCAACGATCACGAAAGCGCCATCTACTACATGATCCAGCTTTCGCTGCGGGAAATCGTGGGGGAGAAAAAAGTCGAGGAACTGCTGGCGGGGCGCCAGGAGCTTGCCGATGCGGCGCTGAAGGCAGTTGGGGAGAAGGCGGACCAGGTCGGCGTGAAAATCCACTCCCTGGGGATCAAGGATATCTCCTTCCCCGGGCCCATGAAGCAGGTTTTCGCGGAGACTGTGAAGGCGCGGCAGGAAGCCATGGCCCTGCTGGAAAAAGCCAGGGGGGAGACCGCCGCCCTGCGAAGCCTGGCCAATGCGGCGAACATGGTAAAGGATAACCCGGCGCTGTTGCATCTGCGCACCCTCCAGTCCACCGGCAACACCCTGGTCTTCGGCGTGGATCCCGCCAGGCTGGGCCCTCCTGCCGGGGAATCCGGCGCCGACGCCGCCAAGCCCTGACCTCCCGGGTGGAGTTGCGCCGCATAATCTTAGGCGGTCACTTTTCCTTCTCCCGCAGGTTCTTGAACCGTTTCAGCCGGAACCGATCATCCCTCTCCATCTCCTCCAGTCGGGAGGATATCTTTTCCATATCCCTGGCGATCCGGGGCAACAGCCGCATGTTGAGCGCATTTATCCTGCGGGTGGTCCGTTGTATGGCTCCCCCCATCTCCAGCAGCCGGAACTCCGCCACCCCCGCCGAGGCCAAAGTGTTCAGCGCCGTCTCGAAGTTCTCCGCCGCCCCATCCACCGCCATGCTCCGGTAGCCCGGCGCGGAACCCCGCCCGAAGGGATCCCGGCGAGCGTCGGGAAAATCGATCCTGGGGGATCTGACCCCCCACACCTTTTTCATGACGATATTGAAGCTGACCTTGCGCTGGGATGCTATGGCCTGGGTGGCAAGGAAATGGTCCGGCTCCTGGGCCCTGGCCATCACCAGCGCGCGCGCCGCCTCGGTCATATTCGCCTCCAGCCTTTCCCGGATGTCGTGGAGATCCATCATCATGTGGCGAAACTCGATGAGCAGCGCGTCCTTTTTGCTGGTGAGGATCTCCACCCCGTGGGAAACAAGCTTCTTCCTGCCCCGCAGCCGGATCAGCTCAAGTCTGCTTATCTTCGTCGAGTCCATCATCGCCTCTTTCTGGCCGATATTTGTTTATCATCTCCCTGCTCACCCGCACCAGGTCCCTATCCTCCATCCCCTCCAGCAAGGCCCATCCCGCCGCCAGGGTCTGCTCCAGGTCTCGCCGCGATTCCCCCTGGTGGATAAAATCCTTTTCAAACCGGTCCGCGAACCGCACAAACCCCCGGTCCGCCTCGGTCAGCCCCTCCTCGCCGATGATCGACGCCACCCGCCGTTGTTCCACCCCCCTGGCATAGAGCATGTACAGCTGGTCCGCCAGTTGCCGATGGTCCTCCCTGGTACTATCGGCGCCGATGGCATGGTCCATTAGCCGCGACAGCGACGGCAGCGCGTTTATGGGGGGGAAGATCCCCTTCCGGTTCAGGTCCCGGTCCAGCACTATCTGCCCTTCGGTGATATATCCGGTCAGGTCGGCGATGGGGTGGGTGATGTCGTCATCCGGCATGGTCAGGATGGGGATCTGGGTTATGGAGCCGGGCTTTCCCTTTATCCTCCCCGCCCGCTCATAAAGCCCCGCCAGGTCTGTGTACATATATCCGGGATACCCCCGCCGACCGGGAATCTCCTCCCTGGCCGAGGATATCTCCCGCAGGGCGTTGCAGTAGTTGGTCATGTCGGTGAGCGCCACCAGCACATGGAAGTCCAGATCAAAGGCCAGATACTCCGCCGCCGTCAGCGCCAGCCTCGGGGTGATGAAGCGCTCGATCACCGGATCGCCCGCCAGGTTCAAAAACACCACCGAGCGCTCTATGGCTCCGCTTTGGTGGAAGGAGTTGTAAAAATAATCCGCTTCCCTACCTGTGATCCCCATCCCGGCGAATACCAGGGCGAACCTGCCCCCCTCCCCAGCCAGCCCCGCGTTGTTGATGATCAGGTTGGCCAGCTCGTTGGCGGGGAGCCCGGCGCCGGAGAATATGGGAAGCTTCTGCCCTCGGGCCAGAGTGTTCAATCCATCGATGGCGCTCACACCGGTCATCATGAAGTCGCGGGGAAGCTCCCGCCGGACAGGGTTGATGGCGGCGCCGGAGATGTCTCGGCGATGGGCGGGGATCAACGGCGGCGCTCCATCCATCGGGGCGCCGTCCCCCTTGAACATTCGTCCCAGGATCAGCGGAGAGAGGCTCATCTCTATCGGCTCTCCGTGGAAGCGGACCCTGGCGGTGGCGGGGCTTATCCCCCTGGTGGGGCCGAATACCTGCAGCGCGGCGAACTTGTCGCTTATCTCGATCACCTGGCCCAGCATCGAGGTCTCCGGCCCGGTGGTGACGGTGGCCAGTTCGCCATAGGAGATTCCCTTGATACCCCGGACGAATATCAGCGGCCCCTTCACCGCGTCCACGGTCTGGTATTCGGTGACGATACTGCGGCTCATTTCTCCTCCAGACTATCGAAAAAGGTTCTGTATTCTTCCCGCAACGACTCCATCAGCGGTTCCAATCCCTCCGGCGGCGCTTCCTTAAGGCGCAGCAGCCGCTCCACCAGGGGCGAGGTGATGATATCCTCCAGCAGCGCCCCGCGCCCCACGGCGGCGGTCATGGCGGAGATAAAGCCTAATATGGTCTCCAGGGTTTTCATCTGCCGGGGGAGGGGGCAGCAGACATCCACCGGATGGACAGCGCTCTGGCGCAGGTATCCCTCGCGAATAATCCTTCCCGCCTCCAGGGCGGCCCGCTCCTTTTCTTCCATGGAGTCGGCCCCCACGATCTGCGCGATCTCCTCCAGCTCCTCCTCCCGCTGCAGGATAGCCTGGGTTTTGGCGATCATCGTGGGCCACTTGTCCCCCACATTTTCGGTGAACCATCGGCTCATGGCCCGGTGAGTGAGGCTAAAGCTCGTCCGCCAGTTTATGGCGGGAAAATGGCGCTGGTATGCAAGCTGGGAATCCAGCCCCCAGAAAGTGGAAGCCATTCGGAGGGAAGCCTGGGTCACCGGCTCGCTGAAGTCTCCACCCGGAGGGGAGACCGCCCCGATGATGGTAAGCGACCCTGTCTCCTGGCGGCCGGCCACGGTCACTTTTCCTGCCCGTTCATAAAAGGCGCCCAGCCTTCCGGCCAGGTATGGGGGATAGCCCTCTTCGCCGGGTATCTCCTCCATGCGGGATGATATCTCCCGCAGCGCCTCTGCCCAGCGGCTGGTGCTGTCCGCCAGCGCCACCACGTCGTAGCCCATGTCGCGGTAATATTCGGCGATGGTGACGCCTGTATAAATGGAAGCCTCCCTGGCCGCCACCGGCATATTGGATGTGTTGGCGATCAGTATGGTGCGCTCCATCAGGGGCCTTCCCGTGCCCGGATCGGTCAGCTCCCGCAACTGCTCCAGCGTGTCCGCCATCTCGTTGCCCCGCTCGCCGCAGCCGATATAGACGATGATCCTGGCCTCCGAATGCTTGGCGATAGTCTGCTCCAGCACGGTTTTGCCCGAGCCGAAGCCGCCGGGGATAATCCCCGCGCCCCCCAGGGCGATGGGGAACAGCGAATCTATCACCCGTTGGCCGGTGACCAGCGGACGGGTGGAGGGGAGCCTTTTGTGGACGGGCCGGGGCTTGCGGATGTTCCATTTCTGCCGCATGAAAAGCCGGGTTCCATCCCTCAGCTCCACCACCGGCTCGGTGATGGTTCTTTTTCCGGGAAAGACCTTGGCCACTTCACCGGATACGCCGTGGGGAACCATGATCTTGTGGATGATCAGCGCCGTCTCCAGCACATGGCCAAGCTCCCCCCCTCCAGTCACCATCTGGCCCGGCGCCACAATCGGGTGAAAATCCCACTTTGCGCTACGGTCCAGCCTGGGGACCTGGGCGCCCCTGCTGATGAAATTTCCCCACCCGGAAGCCAGCAATCCCAGAGGTCGCTGCACCCCGTCGTATATACCGCCGAGCAGGCCCGGCCCCAGTTCCACGGAAAACTCCTCGCCGCTGCGCTCCACAGGGTCGCCGGGCATAAGGCCGGTGGTGTCTTCATACACCTGGATGGTGGCGATGTCTTCCTCGATTCGTATAACCTCGCCGATAAGCCCCATGGCCCCCAGCTTCACCACCTCCCCCATGAACGAGGCCCCCATGTCGCAGGCTTGCGCCGCCGGACCCGCCACTCTGATTATTTTTTGACTCATCAGAACTTTATCCTGAAATGAAATCCGATAGCCCTGAAGGCCATCTGCTCGGTATACTTTTCCGCCTCCGGGCTGACATTCCACATCTCCGGATAGCGATATCGCGCCAGGATCGGCAGAACGGAGCGCTTCAGGGAGGCCAGGTTGCGGCGGCTTATCCATGGCTCCATCTCCTCCGGCATGGCCAGGATGCCCACTTCCTTTTCCCGGATGGCCTGCTCCAGAATCTTGTTCAACTGCTCGGGGGTGTTGATGGCGACAGCCTGGGCCCCGCCCAGCCGGAACCCGGCTTCCTGGCCCCATCGGCACACTACCCGCATTATCCTGGCCTGGCTCATGGCATGCGGGCTCCTATGAATCGGCGGGAGACCACATCCACGGTGGAGCAGGTGGCGCCACAATAGATGGCGTTTTTCACATCGGCGATCATGGCGTCCAGCTCTTCGATGAAAAGGAAAAATCCCCACGCCCCGCCCGGATTGGCGATATGAAGCCTTCTGTAACGGTTCAGCAACGCGCTTTTTAACGCGGTGGACAGCCCATATGGGGAATCGAGTTTTTCCGGGTCCAACCATAGTTTCATCTTGCGCTGGATCAGCGCCAGGGCGTCCCTTTGCGTCGGGATCGCCGCTATGGCCAGAAAATCTTTCAGGCCGATCCGCCCCCCTCCCTGGATGAAAAGCTCCGGGCGGGCCGGGCCTTCCTGGCCGGGCTGGCGCAGCAACCATCCGTTCTTGGCGTTTATCACATCCAGCTGGTCCCGGAAATACTCCACACGCCTGGGGCCAAGCTTCGGCTTGCGATTCTTCAGGTATACATTGAAGAAATAGCGCTCCATAAAAAACTCCCCATCCACCGGATCCTCGGCGAACTTTCGCGCATCCACAGCCTGGGCCAGGGGATGACGGGCTTTGGCCAGCGCCGCCTGAAAATCGGTCGGCTTCATATGGACATTCCACAAACCGGACATTTTTAATGGCATGATGTAGGAAAGGAAATAGAACCGCTTTTCCAGATCGGCGCCGCCGAAGGTGAGATACCGGATCGCCGCCTTGATCTCCTCCAGCTCCCACCTGGCCACGAAGATGTCCCAATCCGCGGGCCAGGCTTCCATGGCGCGGGCGGCGAAGAGGCGCTTTATCCGCAGGCTCCCCTCGTTCACCAGGCGCAGCACCAGGGGGATGGATACTGCAATATCCTTGCGGGCGGTGAGGGCGGCGATCTCCGGCTCGAACACCGTCCCGGCCAGGGCCCTGGCCATATAATGGCCGTCCCTTCCCGCGGCCATCCGCTCCAGCTTGGCGAATTCGGGAAACCGGCTTCTCAGTCCGGCCAGCCTTGTGTGCGCGTAATCAACCAGCATCGCCGGACTCCGGAAACAGGGCGTCATGATGCGTATGCGCCTGCCGTTTCCATAAATTTTCCATCGCCTCGGAGAGGAGGAACCTGGCCACGGTTTTGCCCTCCCTGGAGCGGGCGGCAAATCCTTTTTCCATTGTGTCATCCGCCACCACGGAGAATCCATTGCCCCGCAGAGCTTCCGCCGTCACCGGGTCCGCGGCCACCTGGTCCAGCTGGCCCACATGATCCACGGCCTCGGCCAGCCTGGCGGTGATGAACGGGGGATACTGGGGGCTTTGCATGAAGTGGGCAAACCGCTGGTCGGCCAGTTTGAAGGCCAGGTCCACTATCCTCCATCCCTTGCCTAAAGTGGCGGAGCGGGCCTCGATTTTCTCCCCCGCCTTTCGGGCGTTTTCCAGCTTCAGCGCATGGGCCTTGTTCAGGCCATCGATGATAGAGTCAATCCTCTCCGCCCTTTTATTGGCAGTGGACAATATGGTTTCCGCCTCCGCCTCCGCGCTTTTCATAATGGCCGCCTCGCGCATCTGCGCTTCTTTTTCCAGGGCGGCCAGAAGTTTATCCACGCTCATGGGGCGCCTATTGCAGTATCAGATAGGCGATGACGAAGCCGAGGATCACCATGGTCTCCGGAATCGCCACCAGAACTATCATTGCCACCAGCAGCTCCTTCTTCTCCACCAGGGCCGCCACCGCCGCCGAGCCGATGTGGGCCTGGGCATATCCGGTGGCCAGGGCGCCCAATCCTATGGCCAGCGCCGCGCCTATGACGGTTACGTCTATTTCCATTTCAGATCTCCTAGTTATACATATCTTTATAGACCGCCAGAGGACGATACCGCACCATGGCGGGCTCGAAAAACTGCGAGAAAAACTCCACGTAATGCAACCTGGCCGACTGGATGATGGGACCCACCACCCCGATGACAAAGTTGAGCGCATGAAAGGCCACACCCGCCGCCACGCCAGTGGCCATGCCGCTGCGCAAAAAATCGTTGGCCAGATCCCCCAGCGCGATGGCCGCCAGCCCCAGGGCCATCAGCCGGGCGTAGGAGAGAATGTTGGAAATAAGCCTGGGGGCTTCCAGCGCGGTTTTTATCGACCAGCCGACGGCCACCTTTATGGCGAGGACTATGGCCAGGGTCCATACTGCGGCCGATGTCACCCCACCAACGGAAACCTGCCAGCCGAGCCAGAAGAGAGAGACCAGCAACATGATATCCGCCATTTTTTCCAGCCCTTCGCGCCAGTATCTTTTTCTGGCGGCGTTCACCATCCCCAGCAAGGCGCCCAGGGCAACATGAAAGAAACCAATGAACAGCACCATCGCCAGCATGCTGTTGGCGCCGTGCTTCCGGTCGAAGAGGGGAGTGTACAGATCCATATGCTTCGCGAATTCCCCCCAGAACTCCCCGAAAACCAAGCCGAAAATGGCCGCCGAACCCGCCAGCCGGTATATGATGGCGGCGGCGTCCGTGGCCAGGGGGCCTCCATTCGGAATTCTGGAAACACCATAACCCACCAGGGCAAGGAGGGCGGCGTGTCCCACGTCTCCCATTATCATTCCGAAAAACAGGGGGAATGTGAGGGCCAGGAAGATGGTGGGATCCACCGAGCCGTATAGCGGAGGGGCGTAGAGGTCGATGATCCTTTCGAAGGGGCGCGCCCAACCGGGGTTGGATAGCCGCACCGGGGTGTGCTCCCACTGGTCCACCTCAGGACGGGTGGCATAGACCAGCGCCGATGGGCCGATGGCGCTCTCCAGTTCGCTGGCGATCTTTTCCACATCTCTCTCCGGCGCCCATCCGCTGATCCAGAAGACCCGATCTGTATGCACCAGTTTTTCCTGGGCATGAAGCGGCGCCGTTTCCATGATCAATCCTTCCCGGGCGGCGTTCAGGATGAAATGGCTCTCATTAGATATCCGCTCCAGGGACGTCTGGAGCTTCGCCACTTCCTGCGCAAGTTCCCGGTCTCTTTCCATCAGGAAAGCCAAAGTGGAGGCGAAGGTGGATTTGGTGAACCTCTCCGGCAGATGGATGGGGTGAATTTTTCCGGCGAAGACTTTTCGGGAGACCGTATCCCACATGGAGATAGGGATCACCACCAGGGCCACCTTTATCTGCCCCTCGTTTCTGGATCGGAACAGGGAAAACACGCCTCCCGTGGCTTTTTCCAGAGCCATCTCCAATTCCTCCATCTCCTTGTCCCCCCCCTTTGGGAAGGCCAGCCCCACCAGATCCACATCCGTGGAGGAGGCGACCACTTCGATAAGGCCGGAAAACTCCATGAAGATTTCTCGATATACCTGCACCTCTTTTTGCTCCGCCACGGCTTTTTCCATGTTTCTGGCCATATGGGAAATCTCGTCCACAGTCTTCTGCACCCTCTCCCTTTGAGCCGGCGCCATCCAGGGTCCTTTTGGAATGAGGGGGCGGGATTTGCCACGAGAGGGGGGCGGCAGGGAGTTCAAGGCGGTGGATATGGAGGCGATAAGGGCCTCCGCCTGGGCCAGGGTGTTGGCTGTATCCTTTGATATGAAGCCGATATCCGCCTCCTCAAACATGAAAACCGGATCCATCCCCGGATTGGATACATGGAATACCCCCATTTGTCCCAGAACCGATATCACTTCATCGGCCTGATGGTGGAGGGCGGCGATCCGCACCCGCTTCATGGGGACTATCATTTGCCGTCCTCCGGCGCCTGCCCGGTCAATGCGCAAAAAAGCGAATCCGCTATCTTTTCCGCCGTTTTTCTGGCGGCCATATCCAGTTCCGGTGGGGGGAGATCTTTTGCCATGGCGGGTGAGCCAGGGTCGGGGGAGATGTTTTCGGCCAATCGGTGGGCCTGGGCCAGTTCCTCCTCTTTGCGGTGGAGCAGATCCTCCGCCCGCGCCTGGGCCTGGGCCAGCACCGCAGTGGCCTTTTTCTGCGCCTCGGCATGGCGGAGGGCCAGGGTTTGCTCGGTTTTTCTGATAGACTCCAGGGCCAGCCTGTCCGGATCGCCTTTTTCCATTTTCAACTCGTCAAAAAGGATGCATTAACCCACTCAAGGTTAATATAGTCATCTTTGACGCAATGGCGCAAACCGGGATAAGGCATATGGCGCCCCCCGGATTGCACCCCTTCAGATCATCCCGTTATCCCTGTACCATTTCAAGGTTGCCGCGGCGCCTTGCTCCAGATCCACCTTTGGCGCGTACCCGAGTTCCTTTTTGGCCAACTCTATGCTGTAGGCCCGGTTTTTCATGAAAAAGTCGGTATATCGGCGATATATGGGGGGGGACACGCCCACCAGGCCAAAGGTCTTTTCGCACAGGTAGGCGGCGGCCCTGGCCGGGTAGTACGGGATTTTCAAAAAAGACGGCTCCACCCCCGCCTGGGCGGCGATGAGAAGAATCCAGTCCTTGAGTGGGATATACCTCTCCCCTCCCAGGATATATATTTTGCCCGCGGCCTGGGGCGCCTGGAAGGCTTTGAGCATGCCATCGGCCAGGTCATCGATATATACAGGGTGGACCAGGTTCTCCCCGTTTCCCATCAAAGTGAACCGGCCGGAGGCGATGGCCCGGAAAAACCATAGCCGCCTCATGTCTCCGGGTCCATAGGCCACCGCCGGACGAACCACGGTGACCTCCAGCTTTCCTCGCCCCCCCCCGGCCAGGGCGGTGATTTCGCCATGGGCCTTGGTCATGTCGTATATATCGCCCAGGGCCAGCTGGGAGGTTTCGTCGGCGGGTGGGGTTTTGGTGTTTCCCGTGATGGCGGCGCTGGAGCAATAGAGAAACTTCTGCACCCCGCTGGCGCGGGCCGCCTCCAGCATCCGCCGGGTGGAGGTTACGTGGACCTGCCAATATTCGCTGTGGGCCACGCCCACTTTTCCCACGATCCCCGCCAGATGGGCCACACCATGGGCGCCGTCCAGCATCCGCTCGGCGATCCCCGGCTCCAGGATGTCGGCCAGAACAGTCTCGGCCGCCCCATCGATTGGCCCGCTGGCCGCATTGCGCGTCAGGGCGCGGACCCTGTATCCGGCGGTGTTCAAGACCTGGATGAACGCGCGGCCCAGGAATCCGGATGCTCCGGTGACGGCCACTATTTTTTCGCCTGTGCTATTCAATAATAACTTCCTTTTACCTCAGGAGCGGCAATGGCGCCCCTTCTGTGTCCCTGTCCTTAGTATAGACCGGGAAAGAGGAAGTTAACACTCCCCAGAACCAGGCAAAAGCCAATCCAGCCGCCCCAGG
>JAOUPQ010000223.1 GCA_029879765.1 Nitrospinota bacterium
CCACCAGGAACAGCATCCCCTCGTTCTTGGTCCATGCGGCCAGCCCTGCGCAAAGCCCGGCCAGCGCCCATGTTCCCGTTTGATCCCCCTCCCCCTCCAGGGCCATGGCCGCCGATCCGGTGGCCGCCAGCATGAAAAAAGCCAGGGGCAGATCCGCATACAGCGACGAGCCTTGCAAACAGATCATCTGGGCCGAGAGGAGGATAGCCCCGGCGACGCAAGCCAGGGTGGGGCCCCGAAGAGTGTAGAGAAAAGAAAACACCAGGACAGGAACCGAGAAGGTGAATAGAAATCCGGTGAGGATGGGAATGAGGGGAGAAAAACTTTTGTTGTAATGGATCGCCACCCTTGCCATGGAGCCGGGGAGCAGAAGCGGATATCCGGCATGGCTCCATCCATAGGAGGGATCAAAAGCCTTATGCCAGTCGTCGTTGAAATAGTAGAGAGCCTTTGCCCGTAGGCTCCAGATCATCCACGCGTCCCATCTTCCATGGGGCAGGACGGCGCTATTGACCACAAACACATATATCGCCGAAAAGAGAAGAAACATAAACACCCCGCCAGCCATGATGGTTATGGCCCTGTGTTCATCCCAGGCCATATCCTGCCTTTGCGTCATGGATGGCCCCCTGCCCAATGACCTGTAATACACGGCGCCCAGAGCCAGCGTGGCCACAGCCTCCACCCAGGGGAGGAGGGAGCCGCCGGAGAATATGACCATCCAGAAAAAGAAAAGGATCGACAGGCAGCCGGTCCCCACTCCCCAGCTTAGGGATAGCCGGAGAACCCACGACCCGAAACCACTTCTGGTGGGCAACAAAAGACTCACCAGAAAAAACCCGAACAGCGCCGGGACCAGAAATCCCAGAACCAGATATAGAACCGTCATTGGTCAGGGCTCCTTTTCCAACAGAGCCGCGCCGTCGTCGCCCGTTTTTATCACCTTATAGCCCCAGGTGGCGCAAAACGCCCGCACACCCTCCGGCGAGCGCATATCCGCCACCACCAGGCGTTGTCCCGGCTGGAATCTTTTCAGGATAATCGGCAGGGCGATATACCGGGCCAGGAAATAGTTTTCCAGCTTGCGATAACCCGGCTCCTCGAAGTCCGTGGCATACCCTGCCCACTCCTGCCCCACCGGAAGCACCGGCCCCAGCCTTCGCTCCTTGTGCAGTGTCGGATTCCCGCTTTCCACGGCGCCGCCCTGGCTGGAAACGCTTTGCATGATGGAATGATGATCCTGCAACATCCTGACAGGGGAAAGGAGCGCAAGAGTCAGGCAGCCGGCCATCGCCAGGCGTCTGAGCTTGCCCATCCCCAGCCTGTCAGTCATGACAATACGATCTTCGCCTCGCTGCATCGCCCCCCAAACGAGGTGACATTTCTCCCATCCCCTTGTTTATGACCGCTTCTTTCGAGTTACCGCCCGCTTCCTCCGCGGCTTGCCTCCTTGGGGCTTGCCTCCTTGGGGCTTGCCTCCTTGGGGCTTGCCTCCCTGAGGCTTGCCTCCTTGGGGCTTGCCTCCCTGAGGCTTGCCTCCACCTGACTTGCCGCTCCGTTGCCTGTCACCCCGTGACTTGTCACCCCGTGACTTGTCACCTCGTGACTTGTCACCTCGTTTTGTGGGCCTGACGAACCCACCTGCTTCAATAAGTTCGAAATCTATCTGGCGGCGCTGGACCGAGACCTCCAGCACCAGGACCCGCACAGGATCCCCCAGTCGGAACACCTTTCCATTCCTGTCGCCGGTGAGGGTGTGGCCTTTTTCATCGAATATGTAGTAGTCATCGCCGATGGTGGAGATCCGCACCAGCCCTTCCACCGCCGGGTCGACAAGTTCCACAAAGAACCCGAAATTCGTCACCCCGGATATCATCCCCTCGAACTCCTCCCCCACCCTGTCGGCCATATACTGGGTCTGTTTGAGCTTCACGATATCCCGTTCCGCCTCCTCGGCGGCGCGCTCGGTTACGGAACAATGCTCCGCAATCTTGTCCAGCTCATCCTCCCAGCCGGCAGAGGCCGCCTCTTTTCTGGCCACCCTTTTCAGCGTCCTGTGGGTGATCAGATCCGGGTATCGCCTTATGGGGCTGGTGAAATGGGCGTAATGGTCGAACGCCAGGGCGAAGTGCCCCCTGGCCTCGGCGCTGTAGCGTGCCTGTTTCATGGAGCGGAGCATGACATGGGTCACCAGCTTCTGCTCCGGCCTTCCGGAAAACCGGGCCAGGATGTCGGCCAGCCATTTGGAGTTTATCTTTTCCGGCTCTGTGGTTCTTATGCCGAAGGCGGAGATGAAGGCCAGAAAATCGTCTATCTTGCTCGGGTCGGGCCGTTCATGGACCCGGCTGAGCAGCCTGGCCCCATGGTCATGCAGGTGGGCGGCCACCGTCTTGTTGGCCAGCAGCATGAACTCTTCTATCAGCTTGTGGGCCACATTGCGCTGGGCCCGGATTATATTCTCCGGTCGGCCTGTGATGTCGAGGATCACCTCCGACTCCGGCAGGTCAAAATCCAGCGCGCCGTTGGCGTGGCGCCTCTCCCGGAGCGCATCCGCCAGAGCGCCCATCCGCCGGAACAGAGGGACCAGCTCGGCGTACCGCTCCATGGCCGTCGGCTCCTCATCCTCCAGGATCGCCGCCACATCGGTGTATGTCATCCGCTCCACGGTGCTGATCACCGATTCGCAGATCCGGGAGCTGGTCACTTCCCCCCTGGGCGAAATATTCATGACACAGCTGACAGTGAAACGATCTGTCCTCGGATTGAGCGAACAGATTTCGTTGGAAAGCTCGAATGGGAGCATGGGGATGACCGTTCCGGGGAAATAGACCGATGTGCCCCGCAGGGCCGCTTCCTTGTCCAGGGCGGAGCCTTCCGTCACATAGTGGGATACGTCGGCGATGTGGACTCCCAGCTCCCAGCCTCCGCCAGGCAGATCCAGCACCTCTACCGCGTCATCAAAGTCCTTGGCTGTCTCGCCATCTATGGTGACGATCTGGCGCCCGCGAAAGTCGGTTCTCCCTTTATATGTCCCTCCGGCGGGAGGCTTTGCCTTTTTCGCCTGGGCCAGCGCTGGCAGGGGGAACTGGTTCCGGATATGGAACCTGGCGCAGGCGAGCTGGATTTCCACCTGGGGATCCTCCGGGTCGCCCAGCACCTCGATCACCTCCCCCATGGCCTGTCGGGTCTTGGAGGGGTGGACGTCGATCCGGGCCACCACCGCCTGGCCATCGAGGGCGTTTAGCGACTTGCCCGGCGGGATGAACACATCCTGGGCGATCCTGCGCTCGAAGGGGACCACATAGGCGCCGCCGCGGAAAGTCTCCAGAATGCCCGCCATGGTTTCGTTGGCCCTTTCCAGGATTTTGACCACTCTGCCTTCCCTTTTGCCGCTGGCTTTCTGGCGCTCCACCCTGGCCACCACCCGGTCGCCATGCATCACCTCGTGGAAGTTATAGGCCTTCAGGAACAGATCCTCCTGATCCGGATCGTCCGGCAACACGAACCCATATCCGTCCCGGTGGCCCTGCACCACCCCAGTAACCAGGTCCATCTTCTCCGGCAACCCATATCGGGCGCCGCGCAGCCGGATGATGTGCCCCTCCTGGGCCAGTTCCCGGATGCGGCGTTTCATCTCCACCTTCTCTTCCCCCTGGATCTTGAGCTTTGCCAGGATCTCTCGCATGGGCATGGGGGTGGCCAACAGTTGGGCCAGGATTTTTTTAAGCTGGCTGTCTTTCATATATATATTACTTTTCCATTATTTTACCAGTGCGTTCCTCCCAGATTGGATTTGACGGGAATAGAAGGCGAAAACACATAATCCCGATGCAAAACACATGCTGATAATCCTTTTTACCTATTGTAACACAGACTGGAACATGTTATTATATAAAAGGTTATAGCCGAAAGAAGACACTTTTGGGTCTTCTGTTTTTCCAGGGGTGTGGAATGTGGGCGCATAAAAACGAGCTGAGCAGGGAAGAGAGGCAGGTGCGCCTGCTGTACCAGGCTTTGCGCGACGAGCTGGACTCGTACCTTATCGACTACGCCCTGGTGGAATCCTTCTCCAATACCCAGGAGAAAGGGGAGCCATACCCTTTTGTTTCCATGCGCGACCTCAAACCCCGCGCCAAGGTGGGGGAGATGGAAAACAAGCTGATGAACGCCTTCATCGTGATCTTCACGGAGCGCTCCCTGGATAGCGACATCAAAAAGAACATTCGTTTTTTCGCCCACAACAAGGTGACCAAGGAAAACCTGGGGGAGTTAAAGCTCACCGGCCTGAACCTGGCGGACAGGTTCCACGCCAAAATGAAATATTTTGAAAGCAACCGGTTCTTCACCCTGCTGCGCGACCTTATGCCGGTGGACTACGCCTTGCTGATCCAGCGGGACACATCATCGAAAAGCAAAAACCGCTTCATGCTCAGCCATTTTCATGTGCGCGTGGACTGGATGATAGACAGCGCCGCCGAATCGCTGGGCAAGGAACTGCGCTATATCTCCAAGGATCTTTATGAAAAAGGGGATCAGCACGCCCAGGAAGTCATGGAAAAGCTTTTCGAGTATTACTCCTTCCACCACAGCGCTTCCGGCCGCAGGACCGCGGCCATGCTGGCGGCCCAGTATTTGCGCCAGGCCGGATGCCTCAGCACGGTATACGTCTCCTCCTCGGAGAGCAGAACCCTGACCAAGATCAGCGAGGACGGGATAAGCAAGTATCTTCTGATCCGGCTGGATAGCTCCGCTATTGAACAGATTGAAAAACACCCCAAGGGGGATCCTGATTTCTGCAGGAAATATCTTATCCACAAAACGGACGAATTCGGCGTGGCGGTTTTCCAGGTGGTATATGTCCACACGGAGCATTCCAAGCCGCCGGCTGACGGGAAAATGCGGGATCTGAAGGCCGATCTGCAATGGACCCGGGTTCGACAGCAGCTTCTGCTCCCCAACAAGGACCACAAAACGGCGCGGCCATTGTCATACCAGGTGGTGTATGACCAGCAGGATCCGCTAGGCTAGCCCACCACCTGC
>JAOUPQ010000037.1 GCA_029879765.1 Nitrospinota bacterium
ACGGATCATCATCCCCTCCCCCTTCCCAAGAGGTGGACGCCCGAGCAATCCTCGCATTCTTTCAAACATGTTTTCCGTCAAGCGCGCATCCTCCGCCAACACCTTGCCGGTTCCATCCCAGATGACGCTTCCTCTTTTCACAATATCCCTTCCTGATAAAACTTCATTACTATCGGGAACATCAGGATGATGAATGTGACGGGAAATATGAACGCCACCAGTGGGAACAGAAGTTTCACCGGGGCTTCCATGGCCTGTTTTTCCGCCCTCTGGAAGCGCTCGATCCTCCTTTGCGCCGCCAGAATCTTCAGGGCGGGCGCCAGGTTAGAACCCATTTTCTCCGCCTGGACGATGGAGCTTATTACGCTTCGGATGGAGGATATATCCAGCCGGTCGGACATGGCTATCAAAGCCTCCGCCCGGGTGAGCCCGGCTTTAATGTCCCGGAGCACTTTGCGCAGCTCGGAGCGCAGCGGCCCTTCCGGCCCCTTGTCCACCGCCTGGTCGATGGCGCCGGAAAGGTTCATCCCCGCTTCCACGGCCATGGTTATGTAATCCAGATATGTGGGCAAAGTCTTTTGTATTTCATTAGTCAGCCTCGCCCGCAGATCGTTGAGCCAGATCACCGGATACATGTATCCCATACCCGCGCAACCTAATATGATGAGCACCGATATCTGGGCATGAGCGGAGTTGATCATATTGGAAACCATGTATCCCAGAGCGAATCCAATCCCCATGGTAACCACCCGGAGGCTGATGAACTCATCGGAGGAGATGAAGGTTTCCACCCCCACCCTTTTTAGCTTGGCGTTCACGCTTTCAAGATAATCCACGGTAAGATACGCGCCGATGATCTTGTTTACTATCGCCACAAGGGGCATCACATAATTCAAAGCTGGTGGTCGAGGCTCCAGGGCTTTGCCCGCGCGCGGTATCTTGCGATACAACCGACGCAGGGTGTCCACCACCAGGCATATGCTCAATCCTGCGCAAGCGGCGATTATGTATGGTATTTCCACCGGCTACTCCTCAAACGTCAATGTTGGTGATCCTGGAGATGAAAAAATACCCTAGCATGAGCATTATGGAAACGAGCCCCAGCGTGGCGAACCCCACTAATGAGGACACCAGTGGCTTCATCCCCTCCGGCTCGATAAAAAACAGAACCCCCATGAGGATAAGGGGAAGGGCCGTCATCACATACCCCTGCACCTTGCCCTGGGCGGTGAGGGAGCGGATCTTCCCTTCCATGGTCTGCTTTTCCCTGATCGTCTCCGACAGTGAATCGAGGATCTCACCCAGGTTTCCTCCCACCTCGCGGGAGATGCGTATGGCGGCCACCGCCAACTGAAAATCCTTCACCGGCACTCTTTGCACAATGTTCATCAAGGCCGTGTCAAAATCCACCCCCATCCGTATCTGGCGCAGTAAAAGCTCGAACTCCTGGCTCAGGGGGGGATAAGTAGACTGCACCACGGACTCCAGAGCGATGGCGAAGCTGGCCCCGGCCCTCATGCTGCCGGAGAGCATGACCAATGCGTCGGAAAGCTGCTCCTCGAATTGTTTGAGGCGACGCTCCCGCAACATCTTGAATACAAGATTCGGCGTGGCGATTACCGCCGCGCATCCCAATATGGTCAGGATAACGCTGGTGGTCAGAAGGTATAACAGAAACGGCGTCACCGCCAGGGCCACCATGTTCATCATATAAAGCTGGGAACTGTCCACAAACAGAAACATATCCGCCAGGTTCGCGCTGGCCGTTCTCTCGAAAGACTCCTGGTATTTGGCCTTGATTTTTTTCGACACGGCGAGAAACATATACGCCAGGATGGTGATCATTCCCAAAACCGAAAGAGAAATGACAAGGATCATCAACTGGGAAGACATTACATGCTCCTCTCGGCAGGCGGGGTGAATATGCTCAAATCCACGTTGATTCCCCGCTTTTTCAGATCCTGATAGAATTCCGGTATGGCCCCCGTCGCCCGGAAATGCCCCTTGATCTTTCCATCGGCGCCATAGCCTTCCTGCTGGTACACAAAGAGATCCTGCAAAGACACCACGCCGCTTTGCACTCCGGTCACCTCCGTGATATAGGTCACCTTCCTCGTGCCACAGGAGAAGCGGGTCTGCTGGACTATTATGTCCACCGCCGAGGCTATCTGCTCCCGGATGGCCAGCACCGGGATGTCCATGCCGGTCATCAGAACCATGATCTCCAGCCTGGCGATACAGTCGCGCGGGGTGTTGGCGTGCAAGGTGGTCAGCGATCCGTCATGGCCGGTGTTCATGGCCTGGAGCATGTCTAGCGCCTCGCCGCCGCGGCACTCTCCCACCACTATCCTGTCCGGCCGCATACGCAGGCAGTTTCGGACAAGATCACGGATGGTGACTTCCCCCTTCCCCTCCATGTTGGCGGGGCGGGCCTCCAGGGACACCAGATGGGGCTGGGCCAGCTTCAACTCCGCGGCGTCCTCCACCGTCACGATCCTCTCGTTGGATGGGATGAAATTGGACAGGACGTTTAGCAGGGTGGTTTTTCCGGAGCCGGTTCCGCCGGAGATTACGGTGTTCTTCCTGTGCAGCACCACCATCTCGAAAAAAGCCGCCATCTGGGGGCTTATGGCGTTGAAGCTGACCAGGTCCTTGTGGGTAAGCTTGTTGACACCGAATTTCCGGATGGTCACGCTTGGCCCTCGCAGCGCCAATGGGGGGATGATGGCGTTGAACCGGGAGCCATCCTTGAGCCGACCATCCACATAGGGGGAGCTTTCATCGATCCTTCGCCCCAGGGGCGCCACCACTCTTTCGATGACAGACATCACCGCCTTGTCGCTGGAAAAGACCGTGTCGCTAAGCTCCAGCCGCCCTTTTCGCTCGACGAAAACCTCATCGAACTTGTTGACCATTATTTCGCTCACCGACTCATCCGCCAACAGGCCTTCCAGGGGGCCCAGGCCCACCACCTCGTTCAGCATGTCCCGGATCACATATTCGCCACGAACGCCATGCGGAAGGGTCTTTTGCCCGATTATCTCCGTGAGCATGTCATGAACCTTGCTGCGCAACTCTTCGTCGCTCATCCGGTTCACATCCACCCGGCGCAGGTCTATCTGCTTTAGCAGTTCCCCATGCACTTCGGCCAGCAGGTTGAATAGTGTTTTCCTCCCATCCGCGTCCAGCCCGGTGGCGGCGGAGATCATAGGCTGTTTCTTCGCGGGCCGGGGAGGAGCCTGGGGAGCATGCGGGGCTTGGGCCGGTTCCGGGCTTATTTTTGTCAACAGACGATTGGTTATGATTTTGGAGGGAAGCGCTTCCTCCTCCTCTTCCTTCTCCTGAAACCCTTCGTCCTCTTTGATGTATATGGTATAGCTGCCGATGCTTATCTTGTCCGTGCCTTTCAACGGGCCGAACCTGTCCACCACCTGGCCATTTACCAGAAGGGGCATGTCGGATTCGGCCAGGGCGTTAATGAAGGCGCCACTGTCGTCGTAGCGGATTTCGGCGTGTCGGGAGGCGATCTTCCACCCCAGCAACAGAATATCGCAGTTTCTGTCCTTGCCGATGACAGAAGGATCCTGCATCAGCTTGACGAAGGAGCGTCTGCCTTTGGGGGTGATTACGGTGGCTGTGAACATCTATATCATCCTCAGTTCACTATGCCTTCGGTGAACATCTTGTCAAAGCCCTCTTTCAAATGCTCTCCTTGCTTCATTTGGGATTTGATGATCTCCGAGCTCGGATCCACAATTTTGGGTGTGACAAATATAACCAGCTCCGCGCTTTTCGCGTTCCATTCCTCCGACCGGAATAGCCAGCCCAGGATGGGGATATCGCCTAACAGAGGAACCTTGTCCTTGCTTCGGCTGGTCTGCTTGTTCACCAGGCCGGAGATTACCATGGTCTCTCCATCTTTCACGTTTATCTCCGCGTCTGTCTTTCTGGTGAGAAATCCAGGGATTCCATTGACTGATACCGAAGCGTCCAGGGTGCTGATCTCCGTGTTGATGATAGACCGGATATTGCCCAGGTCATCGGCCACGGGCTTGATCGAAAGCTTGATTCCGTATTCCTTGAACTTCACATCCGAGCTGCCGATGCTGGAAGTGGAGGGCAATGGAACCTCGCCGCCGGAGAGGAAGTTGGCCTCGCCGCCGCTTCTTGTGCTCAAGGTGGGGGTCGCCAACACGTACGCATCCCCGTTGAGCACGGCGATATTTATTTTGGAGGTGATGCTGGTGGCCAGCCCAAGGTAGCCGATCATCGGGTCGATACGCCATGGAAGAGCCTCGGGATTGGGGACATTGAGAGTATCGGGCGGGGCCAGCTTGGCGTACGGATTTGTGATCATATCGCCGAGGATCATGGCTCTTGGCCCCTCTATCTGGTTGTCCCAGTTGATCCCCAGGTTCTCCAGGGCGTTGGAGGAAAATTCGATCAGCTTGACTTCCATATGGATCATGTGGGTCATGGACACATCGGCCACTGTGGTCAGGTCCACCAGCTCCGGGATGGCTTTGGCGATCTTTTCCACCTGGGTCTTGACTTTAGGGTCCAGGCTTCCCTCCACCACGATAAGTTCGCCCAGATGCCGTATCCGCACCCCCCCCAGGCCGGAAAGAAGCGCTGCGGCGTTATTGATCAGAGCGCCCTGGTTTTTTTCCGTCACGTGGATTTCCAGGTCGCTTTCCATTCCGTCCTCATGCCACACCCGGAGCATGGTCACTCCCGCCTTTTCTCCCACCACCAAAAGATCACCATTTTCCTGGGGAGAGACGCTCACCACAGTTCCATCCCCCAGGGCGACCTGGGTCACGGGGCTGGTGCGCAATATCTGCAGGTCCCCTTTGAACATGTAGAAAGATGATCCACTGACCTTCTCCAGGTCCACCCCATTTCGCTCGCCATCGCGGGCCATTCGGGAGCTGACTATTTTTGGCTTGGATACCCTTTTCGTCTCCACAACCTTGTCGGGGGTGGTTTCGACCTCGATTTGAGCGGAAGTGTTCAGAACCATGACGAACTGATCATGTTCGACCCTGGTGTTGAGCTTGACGTTTTCCTTTAGGTACAAGGTCACAGCCACGGCTTCGCCCTCTTTCTGCTCCACTTTCACGCTTCGGATTGAGCCTGCGTTGGGGTGGGTCAGGGTTGATTTTCTTTCGTATGCCACGTTCTTGAAAAGGAATTGGATAACGGGCGGTTCCTCTTCCGATATGACCATCGGTGTGGATTCCAACGGCAGGGCAAAGAAGATTTTCATCAACGTCATGTTATCCCTCAGTTCGGAAACCGTGACGTCCTGAAGATTGTTAGGCCCCATCTTCGGGGCGGGTTTGTCCTCATCCGCCAGGGCGAAGGAAGAAAAAAGAGCCAGAGCGATAATAATCCTCGGCGCGATGCGGCGCCAATTGGCTCCATCGAGAAACAATCTCATTACTCCTCCAATTTCATTTTCATATGCCACCTCTATTTCCTCTGCTCCTTTATCAACTCCTGCAAGTTGAATCCGGTGTTTTCCTTCTGCTTTGCCGCTGGCTCATTGACAGGCTCTTTGGCGCCAGCCCCCGATATGGGAATCAAGCTGGAGTTATCGGCGTAAAGAACCCGAATAGTCTTGGGAACTCCCGTTCCAGAAAAGCCACCCAGGATAAACCGCACTGTCGCCGGAATGTTTGCCGCCGTTTGATCGGTGGGGTCCGGGGCGGGCATCATCAATTGCGCCGCCGTCATGGGGCCCAGGTTCACATCCAGGTAATCTTCCGAGTTTCTCAGAACAGCGGTGATTTTCCCCTCCGCCTGGGCCAATATGAGCCTCTGCGCGTCCCTGGGGGTAACCTCCAGCGTGGCGGTGGAATACATGCTCTCGCTGTTCTCCCCGGGCTCCACCTTGTCCTCATGCTCCACCATCTGCCCTGTGGCTTTCACCGGAGTGTTCAGCATAATGGGAAACACAAAATCTATGTCCCCGGCGCTCCCCTCCCTTTTGTCCTGGGATTTCATCTTCACGAAGATATCTATCCGGTCGCCAGGGCGCAACATCCCGGATATGGAGTTGATCTCGTCAACCCGGATGGTCAAGGCTCTCAACGATTCGGGGATAGTGTCGGAAAACTCCTTGGAACCGGCGAAGCGCAGCATGGGGCGAAGCAGAGGAACACCCGATTCCACATTGTATCCCAGTTCCTGGCCCACATAGGACGAGAAGCTGTCGCCGGTGATGTTCAGGGAAGAAACGATTTCCGCGGGAATTTCGCGTATCATCATATTGTCAAAGGAAATCCTGGCGCCTTTGGGCAAATCGTAGGCAGGAACCACCACCTGGACGGTGACCCCGGCTTTTGATTTAATCTCCGCCTCCATCTGCTGTTCCTTTGTCTTCAGATAGCTGATAGTCATCACCGTGGCCACGCCACCGAGGATCAACGCCAATGTCAGCATCACCCACGGCTTGCTGAAGACGGATAAATTAGGTATCTTCATCAGAAATATCCTTTTCTAAATCATCATACCGAACCGGCTCGGTAATTATAAAACATAAGTATATCCATCAATGATCGATGGCCCGTCCGGAGCCCCGGTCGTAAATACAGATTTTCAGCCAGAAAAGTCCATGGACACGCGAGCTGATATTATTTTCCCCAGAGTCTATTTGGGGGTGACATAATTGAGCATTACACCAGTCACGCCAGACTCCGCGGCTTTATTCGTGATGACCACATTGACTTCGTCCACCCCGCGGCGAAACGTCATGCTGGCGCTGGATCGATCTTTCAACGTCAGGTTGCCCGCCTCCATCCAGCCGCCGAAACGAAATGAAGACCTGAAGAATCTCATGTTGAAATCCACTGAATGCCCGTTTTGCAGAACCACCAAACGGGAGCTTTTCGGCCCGTCATCGCTCCTGTTATCTGTCATAACCACCGTGCTGTCCGGCATGGTGATTCCTTCTCCAGGCTTGGGCCCATCCCCGTTAAACTTCGACAGATATATGACGCTCATATAACCGGAGGAGCCCCCCTTGCTGTCCGGCGAAACCTGCACTGTCATGAAATTTTCTTTCGAACCGCGGGAAACCACCTTTTGCCCGTCCACCTGGGAGAGCAACGGCTTGGATATTCCCGTCGCTTCCCATTGCTTCATATAAAAGGCGACCACATCGTCCACACTTCTGCTGCTGGTAAACTTACGGATCGACTGCGGCAGGTTATTTCGCATCATGTAATCGGAAACGATCTGCACCCTGGATTCCGGCGGCGCGGGAAAATCGTCCCAAACGCTGGCCGCGAAAGCTGGCGATCCAGCCAAAGCTAATATCGACACAGCGCAGACGTTTCCCAGTATATCAATTCTCATGGGGCTAAAATGGCCATGGCGCCAAGCTCATGGCGAAATCAATGGCGTTGGCCCCTGTTATCTCATCTTTCACATCTTCCTTGTTCGGGAGCGCATCCGCAACATCAGGAAATTTGGCCAGGCTCTTTACGCAATCTTCGGGCGACTTGCCGCTGCACGCGCTCTTCATCTGGCTGGCTTTGTCTTTCACGGTCTGAACCACATCGCTGGATTGGATCACAGGGCGGGTGACCGCAAAGGAGAAGCCACTGTAATTATCACGAAGCGTGTTATATAGTTTGGCAATGGGGCTGGGATTTCCTGCGTTGAGAGCTGTCAGCAGAACCATAGTTATGATGATGTATTCCATATAACTCTGGCCCCTCTGATTACTAACAACCCGGGCTCTACCCCTTGATGTAATCATGTAATATATTTCTCCATTTTCCAAACGGCTTGTCTTCTGTGATTGTATCATGTTAATACTTTCAAAACTGCTTTATATTGGGCCGTTTATTTCTTTGGAATATCATAATAAGTGGACAGGCCGTCAGATTTTTTGCACCTTTCAATTTTAAAATCCACGTTGCCCAATGCATCCTTGAATTCTTCGGCGAACTCCGGCCTGGGGGCGGCGTATCTGTCGCATGGAATTGGCTCCATATCCACATGACCCCACTTCAAATTGGCGTTACCTGTCCAGCTGCTGCCAAACTCCGGGAATATCAGACCCCAGAAGTTGAAGAATGTGTTCATCACGGCATTATCCAGCATTCCGGTGGGAACCAGGCCTCGGACTCTTTTCTTGCCATGTTCCGGCCCCTGCGCGTTCCATGTGTCGGTCAGGATGGCGTTCTTGGCCTTGAAGGTTAATCCTGCCGCGCTCGCCAGCTTTTCCTGGGCGCCCGTCCCTTTGGACAGGACTTTCCGGCTGGTGGATAAAAGCGTAAGGTTTTCGGTGATGGGGACGTTGATATCCGCTATATAGTACCCTTTGGGATTCGGATCCAGCACACCTCCGAAGAGGGTTTTGAAAAAGCTCCATGAAATGATATCCATGATCGGCGTGAAAATGACCATGAAATATCCCGGGGCCTTGCTCTCCGGTGAATTGCCAGATGGCTTTTTTCCTCCGGTCCAGGTCACCAGGGGTTTGCTCTGGCCAGGGGCCTCGAACTTGTTCATGGAAACCGAGCCCAGGGAAGCCGTGGTGTCTTTGGAGGTGAAGACGCGCTTCTGGTCGCCGAAAATCCGGATCATGGTTTCGTTGGCCAGGCCGGATTCGCTTTTGACCGCGTAATCCAGAACGCCACCCACCTGCACTTGCGGTTTATCCTCCCGCTTATACGGGATCAGGGTAACCAACTCGGAGTATTTTTTCGGACTGGAGGAGTACCACACGGTGCGTTCCCAGGCGGCGTATCTGGAGGCCTGCACGGTCTGTCTTTTTATCTCCCCCATTTTGCCGATCAAGGGAATGGCCATGAATATAATTAGGAGCAGAATCAGCGAAACCAGAGCTTCCACCATGGCCTGACCACTTCGTTGGCCAAGAGTGAACCACATTTTATGATTCATTTTCATCCTCATGGCATAGCGCTCTTTATTTGCTGATATAAACACGATAGTACCACAGAATCTTCGATTCATCCATCATCAGGGGCTTGTTGTCCCCTCCAAAGGCGCTCAGCCGGGCCTGCCAGTATGGATTGAACATATTGGCGTACTCCACCCCTCCATCGCTGCGCGGGAAGAGGGATCGGTCGAACACAAGCTCCGCTTTGGATGCGGCGTATATGCTCTCCGGCTGATCCTTGGATATGTCAAACCGCCCCCCAACCTTCATATTCCCCTTGCTGATGGCCTTATTCACAGGCTTGTATATCTCCACGAACAGCGCTGGCGAATAATCGCTGGTATTCGTCAAATCCTTCATGTGCATATATTTCTGCAATCCTTCATACACCGGCCCCTTGGCCGCCGGAGGCTGCCCAGTCCTGATCGGATTGAATATCCTTTTTTTGGCGATATCCAGGGGAAACACGGGATATGGAGTGGGTATGAACCCATCATTCCCCCACAGATATTTGGCCAGGTTATAGCCCACGTTAAGGCCTCCCGGTTTATTGGCGTTTCCATAAGTGCCCGTGTCCATGGAGCTCAAAGGGAACTTGGGGTCGAAGGGGCCCGCCCTGGCGGCGGCATAGGCCAGGGGAATGTCCACCGACACTCTGGTGGGTGGAATAATGGTGATTTTGCCGAAGAATCCCAGATCCAGCTTCAATCCAAACCCAAAGACGAATTCCAATCCGGCGGTATCAACCCCCACCCAGCTCCATTTGTCCGCTGGAACATCGCCGAAATTTCCCGGGTCCAGCAGGCACTTGTTGTAATTATCAGTCTCTGTTTTGTTATGATCCTCCGCTTCTTTTTTTACCGCCATGCATTTCACATATTTGTCTCTTGCCTCTTCCAGACATTGCTGATATTCCGGGGAGACCTTGTCGCGGCAATATGTAATTTGCCAGGCGTCAGGATATTTGGAGTTAAAACTTCTTTCGGAATAACAGGAGTTGAGGCAATTGTCGTATGCCGCTTCCTTGGTTATGCACTCAGCCTTCAGTTTACTGGCCAGTTTATTCCCCTCGTCGCTGCCATCTTTCGCCTCCGGTGGCAGGATCAACGGGCGACACTCCGATGGCGGCTGACACTTGAGCAGGGTTTTGGGTGTTTTGTTCAGTGGTGGATAAGGAAGTGATTTGCAGTCGGTTGAAGTGGTTCCGGGGCCCCGTTCCGAATAACATTTGCTCAGGCATGAGTTATAGGTGTTGCAGGTATTCCATCGGTTTAGCGCCGCCCGCCACGCGGGCATTTTTACATTCCTCCAGTAATTGTAGTCCGCTGTATATTTATTCCATTCAACCTTGCACGCCGCGTTTGTTGTATTTGAAGGGCCGCACGTAGGCTTGGATGGGGCCACCGGAGCAGGCCCTGGGGCCGGAGCTGGGCATGTGATCCCTGCCGGCAGCTGGCATGTGGTGGGGAAAGGCCCGTACACCAAGCATTCAGCGGCGGCATGGGGTCCCCACTGGGTCTGGCACTCGTTATAGCAGGCGTCGAATGCATAACAGGCGTTTTGCACTGGGGGGGGCTTTACATTTGCACACGATCCCCAGTTGGTGTCGAAATAACAATATTTGTCAGGCGGATTCGGATTTGGATATTCCCTGCATGCGTATTCATAGTCCCATCCCCGCTCGTAGGAGCATTGGGAGAGGCACTTCTCATGTTCCGTTTCAAGAGCCCTGCACTGGTCAATAAGCTTCAAATCGACAGTTGATGTGCAATATAGCGGAGGTGGAGTACAGACCACTGCGGTCTTTCCATTAGCCACGTTTTGGGAACCGTTGAAATAATCTGTATTTCCCATCAACCAGTTATTGCTTTTTATATACTTATTAGTTGGCGCCGCGTAGCAGGCCTCGATCAGGCGTAACAACATATCCCCTTCATACCTGCCACACGCTTTTCGTGCGGCTTTCAGCCTGCTGCATTCCGGGGGTCCGCCACACACCGGCACCTCCTGAAGATTAGGTTCAGGGCATTTGTCCTTTGGATCCGGCTTCTTCCCTCCAGCTTTTGGTTTATGCATTATCAGGTCAGTCCCGCCTCTTTTGCCCCATCCCATTTTCACCTGGAAATACACCTCAATGGGCCCTAAAGATAGTGGCCATTTTTCCACATTGAAGAATGGAAAATAGTATCCACGATACTTTGTGAATTTGTCCCGCATCTCCATGGTTACATCGGCGAACCGGAAGATTCCTGGAGATTTAACATCCCATACTGCGAATTTTGTAAGCCAGTTATACTCATGAAGCCCAAGCCCGGCCAGCCCCATGGCGGTAAATTCCGCGTCCGGGTCGCTGTCCTTCATGGTGTTTCGCCAGGTGCTGATGGCGGTCTCCACACTGGCGTAATGGAACACGCTCTGGCTTATGCTAAGAATCTTGTTTACGATCTGCAGCGCCTTTATCATCCGGTTTAGGATCTTCTGCTCCATATTCACCAGCACAGGATTGAGGATATTTTTTCTTATTGCATTGAAAAATCTATCCATGGCGTTGCCTATGGGAAACAGAGGGGGGATCAGGGCCCCCAGCGCCTTTATTCCCTGGGAGATAATCCAAAGATTATATGACATTTCATATAAATAGCGGGTCCAGGAGATTAGCCCCACGAACTGGGCCACCGCCACCTGGTTTGCGGCCATGGCGCGGTTGGTGTATGCGGCGAAATTAAGGTCGCGCCCCTCCACCACGGCCACGCTGTATGCGATGGAGTCCGCGGTGTTCTGCATTCTCTCCTTTTCGGTGGTCAGCTGGGTGACGTTGAACACCAGGAGCATCGTAAGAAGGATCACGGTCAATGTCAGCAAGGCCAACACCATTACCTGACCGGACCTGTATATTATCAATGGTCTTCCCTCGAAGCCGCCCTACACTGGGCTTTATATTGGAAAAAGATCAACAAGGAAAACCCTTTTGCCAATGAATGGGAAGGAGGGCTCTAATCCCTAAATATTCATTTGTTGACGACAAAGAGCGAATCGCCCATCTGCCGACCGAAGAACTCCTCTCCATATTAGTCCGGAGATCTTCACACAAGCGGCCCGGCGGACGAAACCTGGCCCAAAGACAACGCAAACACAAAGAGCAATGGCAAAGGAAAACGGTGTAGGAAGCGCTTCCACACACTCCCTACACCCTGCTTAGTTCGCGCTTTTGAAGTCCTTGAGTGTCTTCTTCTGGGCGTCGGCAGTGCCAGCTTTTGTAGCTTTATCACTTACGGTCACCGAGGCTTTTTCACCGGCCAGTTCCTGAGTCATATTACCCACCTGGCCACGAACAACATCACCAAAAAGTGTGAACACAGTGATAGCCGCAATGGCAATCAACGCCACGATAATGATGTATTCCGTCATTCCCTGACCATGACGTCTGTTAAGCGTCCTCATCTTCCGTTTCCTCCATTAATTTATGTGCGTCTCTCACGAAATCCAATAATATTGTACACCTTTCCTCAGACAAGTGTCACTCCAATTGTGAAATATTTTAAAACACATTCATCGAATTGAACAACACACATGTGGCCATATATCCCATTCTTATACAAGCACTTATACGTCACCACTTTTCATTTACACACCCCTGAACTCATCCGCCGAACGCAGGTAGCCGGCCAAATCTATCTGGCTGGCCCTGATGGCCGGAAATACCGTGAAAAGGACGATTGAACCGAAGGTGAAAAAGGCCGCCAGGGGCATGATATCGTACGGAAACATGAAAGGCCATCCGATGTACTGGCTTGCCATATCTGTGATCACAACTCCCCCTGCCAGCCCAGCCACACTTGCGGCAAACCCCCATGCAAAGCCCTCCATCCCATATCTGCCATACAACTCCATGCCGTTGGAGCCATACAGGCTTCGGACCACGAGTTCCGCTTTTCTCCTGTTCACCTGGCTGATAAGGGCAGAGACCATACCCACCACCCCCAGGAGCAGGGAGATGGCGCCAGCCACCCCCAGGGAAACCATATTGGCTTTTATTTGCGTATTAAGCTGATCCTTCATGGCGTCCCCATGAATCAAGCTCACGGGGGTGTCCCACAGCTGGTTTTTCAGCTCATTTGCTATGCCGTAGGCCACAGGCCCGGTTCTGACTCCATGGAATGTCATAGCCTGCAAAAAGCCTTCAGACCTGGCGTCCATATGCCGTTCCATGGTTTTCAGATGAATCAAGACCAGGTTGTCGACAAAGCTGGAATGCAGCCCCTGAGCCTTTTCCAGAATACCGAGCACCGTGAAGGGGACACCGTTAATGAGCACGGTGGAGCCGGGTTTTGGGACAGTGGTATTCTCCCCTATAATTTCATACGCATTGACGCCAAGGACACAGAAGTTCATATTCATATCGAGTTCCCGGAGAACCCTTCCGTGGCTTGCCTGCAGCTTGTTGATTTTGAACATATCGCTGGTGACTCCGGCAATGGCGACTTCATGGGATTTCTCGCTCCACTCCATCACCCCGGACATCCGGAACACAGGCGATATCCATTTAAGACCCCGGACCTTCAGGGGAATCTGGGCAATATCGTCATACATCAACTGTGTTCCCTTGCGCTCCTCAGGATAGCTGATCGTAATCATTTCATCTTCGCTGGTCTGGATCCTTCTCTCCGCCTCCATCTTTGCCAGGACGGTCAACGCTCCCAGCGCCACAAGGCACGCAACGCCAATGGAGAAAGATATGGCGGGAACAAAGGGATGAAGAGGGATTGATCTATTCTTCTTTTTCCCAAGCCCAACCCTGGGTTCAGGCCTGGGCTCGCTTTCTTGTTGAAAAAGACCTGGCGGAACCCCCTCCATGGGATCAGGCGACGAAGGCTCCACGCTTTCAGCCTTTTTGAAAATTCTTTTCAGGATATCCATCAATGATAAGCTAGCTTGCCGTTTCTTATGAATACGACGCTATCAAATGATATTCCGGCCAGGGGCTTTTCGGAGGACATAACAAGGGTCACCCCCACTTCATCGCATATTTGAAACAGGTTTTCCAAAAATCTCTTTTGTTCCATCTGGTCTTGGGCCAGCCATATATCATCCACCCACAGAACCGAAGGCAGACCCACAATGGCCCGCGCCAGACAGACTCTTCGGACATCCTCTTCCCCAAGCCTGGCTGGGAATATGTTGGCCAGGTCTTTGGCCCCCACATATTCCAGGCTTTCCAGCGCCCTGGCCTGCACCTCTTCCCGGGTCATATCGCCCCTGATATTCAATGGAAGCTGCACGTTATTTATCACTTTCATGGAACCGATCAATGGAAGAAGATCGCTGACGTAACCGAAGGTCATGTTGCGGACAGCGCACATTTTCTCATACGACAGATCGGTCATATTGCTATCGTCGATGTATACCTCCCCGGCGGTGGGCGCCTCGATCAAGCCCAGAATCCTCATCAAGGCCGCCCGGCTTGTGCGGTCCTCACCACAGATCAGGGCTTTCTTCCCCTCCTCCACCACGAAATCCACACTCTTGACCACATCATCGAAAATAGGGCCGACCTTGTATATCTTCTTGATCTCCCGCAACAGAATGGTGGAGCCCATTATTCGATCACCACTTCGTCCTCGGGGCCGATCCCCGACAGGATCTCCACCGTATCCAGGGTGGTGACGCCGGTCTGGACCGACACCAGCCGAACCTGCCCCATCTTCTTGTCCCAGATTTTTATCTTGGCTATCCCATTTTCATATTTCACCGAGGAAATCGGCGCCGTGATGGCGTCGGGCCGGTCAAAAATCTCCACCGTCGCGCCAAGGGGGGCGGAAGGATCGAAAGAGGCTCGCTGCTCCGGATCCAGACGCTTGGCCACCACCGCCAGCTCGAAGGTGTTGGGTTTGTCTTCCACAGGGCTTAGCGCCACCACCTCCGCATCGAGGGTCATCCCCCTGAAGGACTGGGCCACCACGGAGGCCTTCTGCCCCACATGGATTTTGCCAAAGGCCCCATTTCCAATCACAGAGTAAAACAACACCGGATTCATATCCACTATATACAGAAAGAGGGAGTCCTTTTCCACATTCTCATCTTCCGATATCCTCTTCCGCGAGTCCGGTATCACCACGGCGCCCCCCGCCGTAGCCCGGATAGTGTTCCGCTTCATCAAAGATTCGATATTGTCCAGCTCCCTCTCGGCGATAGCCAGATCCAGCTTGGCTTTGCCAATTTCGCCAGGTTCCCCTTTTTCGGTGACTTTATTCAGCCTGTCCACTGCGGCCACATATTTCCCACTGGCCAGCTCCAGCTCGGTCTGCAAACCGGACACATCAAGACGGGCAAGGTTATATCCCTCCTGCACCACCTGACCCGCCACAAAATTCACTCTCTCGATTTTCGCTGAGACTTCGCTGTGCACGGGATACATGGGAAATGGAGCCATCTCCGACGGCAGCGGCCCCAAGGTGGATACAGGTTTTATCGTCACCGGCGCCCTGACTATCTGCGATTTATCCAGTTCCGCAACGTTAATTCCGGATTCCGGACGAAATCTCTCCATAACGGTTATCCCACCCACCAGGCCAAGAACCAGGATGATCAATACAAGCCCGATAAGCCGCATGGAACTCACCCTTTTCAGGGTCGATTCCATTTCAGAGTTAGACTCCTCTATGCTCATGTACGCCCTGGCAAGCTCATCATGTCTTCTTTTCACTTCCTTGCCCAGGGCTATCTCCTTTTCGCGCAGTTCCTGCAATTCGCTTATATCGCGGAACACGGCGATTATCCCGCTCATATCGTCATTGTCGCTGTCGAACAACTCCGATGTGGTCAAGGACAATGTGGATTGGATCGAGCCGTTGGCGAACTTCACAACCTTGTTGTCAACATAGTCTTTGATCGACAATGAGGTTTCCAGCGAAGCGATAAACTCCTCGTTTTCCGCGTATCGCAGGTTTGCGAAGGCTTCGCCGAGCATGCGGTTTTCGAATTCGTCCGCAGACACTATCCCCAGGATCTGC
>JAOUPQ010000224.1 GCA_029879765.1 Nitrospinota bacterium
GTGGCTGGTTGTGTGACGGCCGTGGGACCGCAGGGCAAGGCGGAGGCTATTCCCACCTGGCTCAGGACAGTACCATTTGCATTGCTGGCCCTGGCCTGGTAAAAAACCGAAGTCCCGCAGGCGGCATTGATGGTGGCGCTGGACGGCAGATTGGTACATCCCGCAATTGGGGATGGATTTCCAGCGATGGTGTTCGCCGTGGGAGGATTGTTCACAGGATCCCAAATGAAATCCACGGTGGTGGAATCTCCGTTTGTAGTAACACTTGACAGGAAAGTTATGAAGCTTTGACCAGGACCTGAGCCAACTCCGAAAAAGCTTGGAGGATTCAACGTCGTAGATGCTGTTCCTGACAAAGGAATGGTAAGGGTCGTCAGGCATCCGTTGAGGCCATTGGTTGTCAGTACGACTTGGCCCGTGGATAATCCAGTGATTTGAGGATCAAAATAAAGGATGAAACTAGCAGGCGCAGCGCTGCCGATAATCACTGGCAGCGTTACAGATGGAACGGGGGCGACACTGAAGTTCCCCCCAGTCAGGTTGGTGGTGGCTACCCCGGTTAACAGGCATCCGAGGTTGGAGCCAATTACGTTGAGTGAAGCGGACACTGCCCCACCGCATGCAGGAGGAAGGGTGGCATTTGATACGTCAAAAGTTACGCCTCCAATTCCATTCACCATATCCGCGGTAAGAACTGCCGTCCCATACGCGTCGAAGGCCAGGGCCAGCGGCTCATCCCTGGCCACTCCCAGTTCCGCGAAAGGAATCTTGAAGGTGTAATACTTGTGCTGATAGTCGGCCCTCTTCGAATATATGAACTGGTGGGAGCCCCACTTAGTCTCTTTTTCCGAGATGCGGAACTCTCGCACCCCAGCAGGAGTCTTCACATACAGGGTGGAGTAGTCCGCCTCGCCGTCCATGGTGTTGTCCGGGGCGAACTCCACCACGGCATACAGGTTCTCCCCGTCATCGGCCACCCAGCCCCAGGTGAAGTTGGCCGGATGCCCGGAGCCTGGGGTGGACCAGACCTTGAACATCGGCTCCATTTCGTCCACCTTGGATGGGGCGTCCTTCGGCCCAAAGGCGCCTTTTGCGGCGCCGGGGCGGTATGTGTAGAATTTCGAGTTCGGATCGATCTTTTTAAAGTTGTTCGCTTCTGGATACTTGAACGGCTCCTTGCCGATCACGACCGGCTCCACCCGGCCGTTCACCAGCAGCATGGCGCCCTTGCGATCCGCGGGGAACAGAACCTCCATCCCACCAGTTGCGTCGGCCACGTCGTTATCGGCGGAGGACAGCTTCTTGAGGGTGAGGGGATTGTCGGACCTGGCTTCGGAAGGAGGCGCCCCACCCAGAAGCAGGGCCTCCAGATGCGCCAGACCACCGCCCTGCTTGGTCAGGCGGACGAGGGCCGACTGGCCATCTGTGACGAACCGGGACAAATCCAGGGCGCGGCCGAGGAAGAATTTGCCATATTCAATTTCACCCGCCTTTTGCCAGGAGTTTTCGTGGAACACTTCCACGATGAACTTTCCGTTGACCTTATCTACCCCCTTTGTCATGTCGATAATGATCGGGGCTGAATTTCCTCCCGCCTTCGCCGAAGCTGACGCCCAGCCATTCAACGGCGACGATATCAACAACGCAGAGGCCAGAACCACGGATGTGACTATTCTGTCAGGAACCATTTGCAAACCCTCCTTTAAACTAAATCCAAGTTTTGCCTAAAACTTGGGACGAACCAGAGCGAAAAAGAAAGAACATGATTATGCAAATAAGCATAAATAAGTATTCATAAAAAACAAAGAAAAACTTATAGTGATTGGATGGGAATTGCGGCTTATTTTTCGGATTTTCTCCACTTCCCCGCAACCAGACACATGAAACGCTTCAATACATATAGCGTATTGCATCGCTTCATAAACACCCGGCTATACGATACCTCTATGCCCCCTCTCGCTGGCCGTATATTAATTATGAAACGTCCATAACCCAGGAACGAATCATGGGCCATGCCACGACACTGAAACAGGAACTCATCCCCCTGATCGACCGGTTGAACAAATACCCGGTGGGGCTGGTGGATAACGACAGGCTGCGGCAGATCCTTTCCATCCTTTTCAACGAGGAGGAGGCTTTTGTCGGCTCGCGCTTCCCCCTGGAGGAAGCGACTATCGCCGAATTGTGCGGCGCCACGGGGATGAGCGAGCAAAAGCTTCTGCCGATTCTGGACCGGATGGCGAAGAAGGGGCTGGTGGCGGATATGGCATACAGGGGAATCACCTATTACCTCCTGATACCCGGCCTTATCGGTTTTTTCGAATTCACCTTCATGAAGAACAGGACAGATATCCCCATGGATCAGGTGGCCAGATTGATGGCCGAATATCTGGAAGAGCGGGGAGAAGCCGGCCAGACCCACGAAATATTACGAACCCAAACCCAGCTTACCCGGGCACTGGTGTATGAGGACAGGATACCGGTGACTTCCAGGGTCACCACATACGAGGATGCGAGGGAGATAATCAGGAACGCCGGATTCGGAGCGGCGGGAATGTGCTATTGCCGCCACAAGAAAGAACATGAAGGGAAAAAGTGCAAACGCGGCGCCCCGATTGATGGAATATGTATAACCCTGGGGGAAGGCGCCCGGTTCCTGGTTCGCCGGGGATTCCAGCAGCGCAAGAGCGTGGAGGAGCTTCTGGCTATTCTGGAGAAGGCTCGAGCCCACAACCTGACCCATATCACGGACAATGTGCGGGAAAAGCCCTCGTTCATATGCAACTGCTGCCGATGCTGTTGTGTGCTTACCCATGGGATACAGATGGGGTATCCGGAGGGAGTGGCCAAAACGCCATTTGTGGCGTATGCAGACCCGGACCGATGTGAATATTGCGGCAAGTGCATGGCCATCTGCAATGTGAAGGCGATCAGCATGGGCAAAAGCGGATCGATAGGCGCCACCCATCGCTTCAGCGTGGTAGACACGGCGGTGTGTCTTGGATGTGGCGCCTGCGTGTCCACTTGCGATAATAACGCTATTTCCCTGATAGAACGCAATCGTAGGCCTATTCCTCCCAGGACCCATGACGCCATGTTCTCATGGATGATGATAGAGAAAGGGCGCTACACTCCTCTGCTTTTCAGCAGACTTAGAAAGGTGGCGCGCAATCTATCTGCCACTTTATGGGGCAAGGGGAATATCCGCCCGATGCATATGCTGGACACATGACCTTTCCCGGCGACAATTCCTTCCCTTTCATGCTAATCTATAGAAATAAATCTGGCTCCCTCCAGGGGCGCCATAATGGCCGGATAACCACAGATAATATGGACAATTTCTACACCGTAACACCAATAGCCGCCTATGAGGATCACAGGGGCGCGGTGGTCTATCCCTTTCGCGACCTGGGGGTGGATCCCGGGGAGATGAAAAGCATGCATGTGGCCTCCATCGCTCCAGGGGAGGTGCGAGGAAACCACCTGCATCCCCATCAGGAGGAGTATGTCCTGGTGACCGGGGTCGAGGTTTCCGCCATTTTGATCTCCATGGATGGGGAGAGGGCCGTCATCGCCATCGGTCCGGAGCCTATGCTGGTCACCATCCGTCCAGGGGTGGCCCATGCCTTCAAAAACGAGGGGGACTTCCCCTGCTTTCTCACATGCTGGTACTCCGGAGGGGGCGAGAACGTGGTTTCCGTACCTCGCAACGTGGTGGATTAACCGGATTTCAAAGGCGCCACACATGAACCATATGATTCGCCCCGAATTCATTGTGGAAAACGTGCGCTCATACTACCCGGAGGCGGACGTGGACATGATCTGGCGCGGATACGCCTTCGCCGCCCGCTGCCATAAAGGGCAAAAACGGGTATCGGGAGAGCCATACCTCAACCACCCTCTGGAAGTGGCCAATATCCTGACCCAGATGAAGCTGGGCCATATAACCGTGACCACGGGCCTTATCCACGACACTGTGGAGGATGGGGACACTTCGCTGGAGGAGGTAAACGAGCTGTTCGGCGAGGAGGTTATGCAACTGGTGGATGGCGTGACGAAGATATCGCTGCTCAAGTTCTCCAGCAAGGAGGAACAGCAGGCGGAAAACGTGCGCAAAATGATCCTGGCCATGAGCAAGGATATCCGGGTGATCCTGGTCAAGTTCGCCGACCGCCTGCACAACATGCGCACTCTGCATTTCCTTAAGCCCGCCCGCCAGAAAGCCATCGCCCGGGAGACCATGGACATATACGCCCCCCTGGCCAATCGCCTGGGGATAGGATGGATCAAGACCGAACTGGAAAACAACTGCCTGATGTACCTCCACCCCACCGAGTATCAGCAGATCAAGGATATGGTGGCCCGGGTGGAATCGGAACGCGAGGAGTATATCGGCAAAATCATCCCGGAGGTTGTCGCCGCCCTCAAGGAGGCGGACATCGAGGCCCAGGTCATGGGGAGACCAAAGCATCTGTTCTCCATCTTCTCCAAGATGCAGCGCCAGAAAATCAGCTTCGAGGAAGTGTTCGACCTGATGGGAATCAGGATCATCACCAAAACAAAGAAGGATTGCTACGCCGCTCTGGGCGCCCTCCACGGCATGTATAAGCCGATCCCCGGCAAGCTGGACGACTATATCGCCCTCCCGAAGCAGAACCTGTACCAGAGCCTGCACACCACCATCGTCGGCCCCAGGGGAAAACCGGTGGAGTTCCAGATCCGCACCCAGGGAATGCACCTGATATCCGAAGAAGGAATCGCCGCCCATTGGCGATATAAGGAAGGGCACACCAAGGAGGGGAAATATAACGACCAGATCATCTGGCTGCGTCGGCTGCTGGAGTGGCAGAAGGATGTCAAGGACCCTCGCGATTTCCTGGAGTATGTCAAGATCGACCTCTTCCCGGACGAGGTGTATGTCTTCACCCCCAACCAGGAGGTCAAGTCCCTCCCCCAGGGGAGCACGCCGCTGGACTTCGCATTCTCCATCCACACGGATATCGGCCTGCA
>JAOUPQ010000225.1 GCA_029879765.1 Nitrospinota bacterium
AAGGCGCTGGGAGCGCTTTTTTTGGGGATGGCCGGGCTTTTGCCTGGGATCGATGTGGGCGCCTGGGATAAAGAAACGGAAGAGTATCTTGCCGAGGCGAAAACCTCCTGGGGTAGCATGGAGCGGCGGTTCGGGTTGGCGCCGGTTTATGGGGTGGATGACTGGAAGCTGGCGGGAACAAGGCCGGCCAACTATCCCATGGGAAGGTTGGCGGGGATGGCGGCTTTTCTGTCCACCAACCTGGGGGGAAATATAGAGACCCTGTTCCACCGCGCATTGTGCCAGTTTCCCATCCACGGCCCACGGAAGGAGCAGGCCGAATGGATGACCAAGGTGTCTGGCCTCTTTTCCACTTCAGCGGAGGATTACTGGTCCACTCGCCATGTGGTGGGGGGCAAACGCCTCCCCTCCCCCAGGGCGCTGGTGAGCGCGGACCGGATCGGGCTGTTTGTGATAAATGTGGCGATCCCGTTTTTTATGGCGCGGGCCAGGGGAAAAAACAACAGGGAAGCGGAGAAGATGCTGCGCTCCATAGCCCATTGCCTGCCCCGCCCCGGGGCCAATGCCATTACGAAATATATGGCCGGTAAGCTGTTCCAGGGCAAGCCGCCCAGGGGAATGCTGGACGCTGTGCGGGACCAGGGGTTGATGCAGATATACGCCGATTTCTGCCTGCAGAACGCCGACGTGTGCAAGAGTTGCCCTCTGGCCGATTATCTGGGCTGTCTGGAATCTGGGCAAGGATGAAACGGAACGTGATCTATATCCGAATTCCGCCGGTTATAGAAGGCCGGCCGGGAGACGGAAGCCAAATGACGTGAGCGACTTTTGGGGGCCTCTCAGTTTCTATGTCACCGTATAGCTACCGCCTCCCAGACCGGATTGAGGGTATGGGTTATCATCTTATCTCCACCTCCAGGAGGCGTCTCACCCTGGGGATGAAGTCATAAGCCACCAGTGGCTTTGTGACAAAATCCTGGGCTCCCGAGGCGAAGGCCTTGCTGCGGGTGTCGATCTGTGTATCGGAGGTGATGGCTATTTTAGCAATGTGGCAGTTTCGCTTTTTGAGTTCCTTTAACAAATCGAATCCATTCATCGGATCCATGAAAAGATCGGTTATCAGAAGGCATGGCGTACTGTTGCCGATCATCTCCAGGGCCTGGGAGCCGTTGACCGCTTCCATGGTTTCCACATCCATCTCTTCCAGAAGATTCCTCAGCAGAATTCGGAAATCCTCGTCGTCATCCACCAACATCACCAAGGGCTTGCTGGGAGGAAGGTACAGGCTGAACACGGATCCTTTTCCAGGGGAGGATTTATAGGAGATGGAGCCTTCATGCTTTTCCATGACTTCATAGCAAAAAGGCAGGCCCATGCCATAACCCTTTTCCCCTTCGGTTCCCAGGGTGGTAGTGACATTCGCTTTGCTGAATATCTCGCCGGCCAGGGATTTGGGGACACCCCGGCCAGTGTCGCGGATCTCGATAGTGTTTTTCAATTCGCTGGAAAGGCTCACAGTCACCTTCCCACCCCTGGGGGTGAACTTGATGGCGTTCATCAGCAGGTTGCTCACCACCTCATACATGAGGTCGTAATCGGCATGGAACCTGAAATCTTTGGACAGCTCATTTTCCATGGTGATCCCCTTGGCCAGGGCGGGAGTCTCCAACTCGTCCACCACTTCGTCCACCAGGGCGTATACGTTGAAATACCTCTTCTCCAGTTTCCATTTGCCAAAGCGGGAAGGACTCATGAGCAGAAGCTTTTCTATCATTTCCAGCGCCTTCTGCCCGGCGGAGGAGACCCGGCTCAGAATATCATGATGGAACGGGTCCAACTCCCGTTTTTGGTCGTTCTGCACCAGCTTAACCAGGCCAAGGGCGGCGATTATGGGGTTTTTCAAGTCATGGCTGACAATTGATATCAGCTCATCCTTGAAATGGTTGGATATCTCCGCTTCCTTTCTTCGAGCTTGCAGCTCCATTTCATTTTCGATCTTCTTTGTAATATCGCGGGCCACCGCCACATAATTCACCAACTTCCCATATTCGCTGAATACGGGGGAGATGCTTATCTCCTCCTCCACAAACCGGCCCGATTTGGTTTTGTTGGTGATCCTGCCGGACCAGACCTTTCCGCTGGTGATCTGGCCCCACATCGCTTCGTAAAAGGCCGGGTCGTGGCGACCGGAGGAAAAAAGGCCCGGATTTTTCCCTATAATTTCTTCGCGCTCATACCCCAGGATATCCACCACCGATGGATTCACATATTCGATCTTCCCGGTGGAGTCCGTGACCATGATCATGTCCGCCGAATATTCTATGGCGCGGGTAAGGTTGGATATCAGCTGTTCTGTATGTTTTCTGCCGGTGATGTCCCTGCGCACCGCCATGTAGTTGGTGATCTTTTCCTCGCCATCTTTCACAGGGTAGACAAAGACCTCCTCGAAACGAAGCTCTCCATTGTCGCCATGGTGCGCAATCTCGCTCTTCCAGGTCCGCCCGATCTGCACGGTGCTCCACATCCCCCTGTTTTCCCCTTCGTTGTCGCCCACCGACAAGTTGGCCTTAAGCTTTGTCCCTTTCAGGCTATGGCCATCAGCGCCATTTATGTGGGCCGCGGCGGCGTTGACATATTCCACTATCCCTTCCTCATCGGCGATAATCACCATCTCGTCGGAATTGTCCAGCGCGCCCTGCAGGCGGGAAAGCTCCCTTTCCAGTTTGTTTTCCCGCGACACATCCTTGAACAGAGCCAGCAGTTTTTCCGGGCCCATTCCGTGGGCTGGCGCCAGCTTAATCTCCAGGTTGATCCGGGACCAGGATTTACATATTCCCTCGACCTTCATCGTCCGGACAGCTTTCTCGCCGTCGGCGACCTGCGACAGCTCTTTTATCCCCGCCAGCAATCCTTGCCTCCCCTTCTCCCGGATGAGGGATGTGATCTCCTTTCCATCAAGCTCATCATCTGTGTATCCGAAAAGTTCTTTCAGCGTATCGCTGGCCTGGAGGATGACACCGGTTTTGTCTATAATGGCGAACCCGATTTCGGCGTGGGGCAATATCCACTCCATCCCCCCGTCTTTCTTTCCATTTTCACGGACCGCAGGAGAAAACTTGTAATAGACGACGCCCAGGAAAAAAAGAAGGATCGGGATCTGCGCGTAAACAGGGAATGCGCTGGAGTGTGGGCTTTCCCACTCCACCATCAATGCGCTGCTGATCTGGACTGAGCAGTATATAAGGATGACTGCGCCAAGACTATATAGAAGAAATCGCTTCAGTTCAGAAGGAATAGACTTTTGTCGTGTGTTCATTTCGATTAGCCCCTCCCGGAGTGATTATGACCCCCAAAATTTAAAAAGCGGAGGCGGGGTAGCCGGGGTCAGGTTTACTGCCTTAACAAGAGGAAAATCCGAGAAAGCCATATTCGAGCCAACCAACCCACGCCTCCTTCCGGGATACTTACTTATATAGCATACTCCGTGCCAAACGTCTAATCTAAAGAGACATCCTTGTTTTTATATGACTTACCTTTGCGTCCTGTTATTATCATTCCAATCCCGGCTTGCCGGTAACGACCTATTTATTGGACACCACAATCACATTTACCGAAACCTGAACACATCTGCTTGATAATCATGCACATGCGCAATTCCTATTTATTGGACTCGCCGAATTATTTCTTGGACACGCCCCGGTTTGAATGGTGGTGGTCTGTATCGGATGCCCCAAAATCGGGAAGATGGCAGGGCTATACCATAGAATAACAAGGAGATAGAGGACAGGCTATACAGCCTTGCCTAGATGACGCCGTACTTTTTCAATTTCAGGTACAGGTTGGAGCGCTGGATGCCGGTGAGTTCCGCTATTTTGGAGACGTTCCCCTCGCACATTTCATACGCCTGCAGGATATATTTCTTCTCGAAATCGGTTTTCTCTATGTTGTATGGTTTGATGGTGGGAATATTTTCCGCATTTTCCCCGCTGGTGATTTTCGCCTCCTTGATATAGTCCGGCAGATCCTCATGGGATATGCTCCCTTTCTGTTTCACCACCAGGATGTTTTCGATGACGTTTTCCAATTCGCGACAATTGCCCTTCCAGTAATGTTTTGTCAGGATCCGCATGGTTTGGGAGTCGCATGTCTCCACTTCGCTTTTGATCCTTCTTTTCACCTTTCCGATGAAATGGTTCACCAGCAGGGGGATATCCTCGTTTCTCTGGCGCAGCGGGGGCAGATGGATGGGCACCACGTTGAGCCGGTAATACAGGTCCTCGCGGAAGCGCCCCGCCTTGACCTCCTCCTCCAGGTTCTTATTGGTGGCGGTAATGAGCCGGAAATCGGCTTTTTTCACCTTATAGCTTCCTACCCTGGAGAATTCCTTTTCCTGCAGGACCCGCAACATGCTCGATTGCAGCTTGGGGCTCATGTCCCCCATTTCATCCAGGAACAGCGTTCCTCCTTCAGCTTCTTCAAAGCATCCGGCGGTGGTTTTCATGGCGCCGGTGAAAGCGCCACGCTCGAAGCCGAACAGGGCGCCGGTCAGCAACTCCTCCGGCAGGGCGGCGCAGTTGATGGCGATGAAGGGCCCGTCGCGTCGGGAGCTTCTTTTATGCACCTCCTTGGCCATAAGTTCCTTGCCTGTCCCGCTCTCCCCGATGATCAGGACGGTGGAATCCAGAACCGCCACCTTGGCGATTTTCTCCAGGATGGTCCTCATGGCGCTGCTGTGGCCGATTATCTCTCCGAAACTGAAGTTGTTTTGAATCTGTCTTTTCAGCTCCAGGTTTTCCTTCTCCAGGGATATGAGCCTGAAGGCGCGCTCGAGCACATATTCCACCTGGTCCTGTTTTATGGGCTTTACGAGATAATCGAACGCCCCTTTTTTTATGGCGCTCACAGCGTCGGCGACGGTGGCGTAGGCGGTCATCATGATGACATGGATTCCCACATTCATCCGCATGATGCTGGCCAGGGTTTCCAGGCCGGAG
>JAOUPQ010000226.1 GCA_029879765.1 Nitrospinota bacterium
ATACCACTGAAAGTGAAAGTAACCTGCCTTGGAGCCTTATTGATCTCTATATGGCAGGGGGCTGGTGCTATACTATTGCCTGATCGCATCGCTTCAGGGAATGAAACATTAATCATCACTACGGTGGATGGAAGCGATGATCCATAACGGGGCTGATATTTGTATATGAGTGACAAAGGACCTGGCGTGCGGATACTCATGTATCTTTTTGGCAAGCCCTATTTGCCATACAGGCAGATGTTCCTTCTGTCCCAGTTGAAATTCCTGTTGCTCATCTCCGCTTTTCTTCTTCCGGTGGCCTTCTATTTCCCCTGGTGGTATGAGCTGGACCCGATGATCGGCAGATCATTCAACATGCTAGGCTCCATAAACGCTTTTGTGGAGAAAGGGGACCTGGAAAAAATGGCGACCTTCACCCTGGAAGAGGCGACGCCGACATTCTCCGATGAACCTGACGATGTGGATCCGGAAGCGAGCATGGCGTTCAACATGCTGCTGCTGGAGGGGCGTCTTCTGTCCAGAGAAGAGGTGGACAAAGCTATCGAGGGACAGGAAACCTCGCTGGAGGAGGGGAATGGGGTGGACTATGAAAAACTGGCTCATTGGTTTGAGTACTGGTCCTCCAGTCTGGAAGCCCGGCCTGGCTTGCGCCAGTTGTTTTCCAGATACAAGAAGATGATAATCACCGCCAAGAAAAATGTCTCCAAATACGATTATGAGCTGGATGATATCTACCTGATGCTCGACTCCGGCCCCAAGGCCAGCGGATTTTTCTCCCATTACATCGTATTTCTGGTGGATGGAGCTCCATGGTGGGACAGCACGCACCCCGGATTGCCCTTCCGGGTTTCGGGGCGCAAGAACGAGGAGAGATGGCGCAATGGGTATCTGGCCGAGGGGCATTATTCCGCTCCCAGGTTCGATCCGGACACTCCATGGTATAACCCCCGTCCGTTATACGCCACGGACGAGTACGGGACCTGGTTCACGCTGTCGGTGACCCAGAAGCTGGACAAGACTTTGGCCGTTATCAGTGTGGACCTGTCCGCGGACAAGGTGGAGGCCACCATCACCCAGGCCAAGATGGCCGCGTTCGGTTTCCTGTTCATCCTGTTTCTCATTTCATACATCATAAGCCTGCTGCGGAGCAAGGAGATCACCCGCCCCATCAGCGCGCTGGTGGAGGGGGCGGAGCAGGTGATGGCGGGGAATTATGATCACGTGGTCCCCCATGTGGGCAAAGGCGAGTTCATCACCCTGGTGGAGACCTTCAACAAGACCTCCGGCTGGGTCCGGGAAAAGGTGCATCTGAAGGAAACAGTGTCCAAGCTTCTTTCCGAAGAGCTGGCGGAGCTGGCCGCCAGGGACGGGCTGACATTGGGGGGCGAGGAGGTCAATTGCACGGTGATGTTCACCGATTTCGCCAGTTTCTCCACCATTTCCAAGAATCTTTCCCCCAGGGAGATTGTGAACACGCTGAACACATATTTCGCCATAAACGTGGAGCTTATTAAAAAGCATGGTGGGTTCACCGATAAATTCATCGGCGATGGAATCATGGCGATGTTCGGGGCGCCGATCAAAACCCATGACCATGCGCTGCGGGCCACCAGATGCGCCATAGAGATGCAAAGAGCCATGCGCGAGATAAACGACAAGAGACGCAAGGAGGGCCTGACTGTCTTTGAAATGCGGATCGGGCTAAACTCCGGCTCCGCCGTCGTCGGCTCCATCGGCAGCAACATAAAAATGGAATACACCTCCATTGGGGAGGTCACCAACCTGGCCCAGAGAATGGAGTCCATATGCAAAATCGGGCATGTGATGATGACGGAGACCACCCATGACCAGCTGGGGGACGCCAGGCTGGACAACGTATGGATCGATCAGACCCCCAACTATGAATCTGTGAAGGGATACGCAACCCAAATCTCCACTTTCGGTGTGTATGTCTCCGAATGGAAGATCACAGCCAACCCCACCAGCAAGAACCGTGACGATTTTTATATTATCGAGCGGGTGAACAGAGGGCCACGGTCCGGAAAATGAACTCAGAACGCGTCTCCTTATATCTGTGTGTGGGATTGCTGTATCTGTCGTTCCTCGGTTTCGCCATCTATTTCGTGAATCTGCCTTGGATCGCCCTCGCCTTCTATGCCCTGTTTCCCACCGCCATATTGCTGTTGGCGTTCACGACGATGCTGTTCATTGGCCGGGTGTCCACCAAACAAAAATACCTCACCTGGCTCTTGATCGGCGCATCTTTGGCTGTGGTTTTCGCCATCCTTCCTGTCCGCTCCTTTCTGGACCATATGGCCATGGAGGCTGCTTTCAGGGAGAATCATGTGAAAGGGTGCATTTCCTCCCTGCTGGAAAGGGAGCCGCAGAGTGACCCGGCCTCGCTCCATTACTTTTGCGATTGCGTTTTTGACCAGATGACACAAAGCTACTCCCTGGCCCAGCTTATGGAATTGGACCGCCAACTGGGCTCCGGGAATCAATCCAAAGAAGCGGAATCCATGGCGCGGCAGATCCATGATGTGGCCAGCCGCAAATGCACCAGCCAATAGCCGCGATGACCGGCCCCGACGCAGGAATCAGCGGCCATAAAGATCATCGCCCGGCCTTTGCCCCTTGGCTTTTCGTCCGTCTATTGGGCGCTTCTGGCCGCCCCGGCCGCCGGCGCTGGAAACACCGATGACGCTTCATCATAGTCCGCCCCATCAAACACCCGCAAACTCGCCACGCCGTTGTAGGCTGTCACCGTGACAGTGGGTGAGGAGGGGTCTGTCATGGGCAGGTCGCTGTTGAAGGCGCCCGACACAACCCATTCATACCTGATAGGGCCTCCATCTATATCGTAACTCTGGCTCCCATCGAGGATAAACACGGAGGGAGCGGGTGTGGGCGCGGCGCCCCCCGCCCCAGCCTGGGGCTGCACAGGCACAGCTTCGGTGACCTTGATTATGGCCACCGGCGGATGATTGCGCCCGGTTCCCAACGCTTCGAGCACAACAGATTTGGTGTTGATGGCCCCATTCGGATCTGTGACCGTCGCCTCCAAAACATAGTACCCCCCCTTGTCCACGAAGAATGACGTGGCGATGCCGGTGGCGCTGTTTATGGTAGTCAGGCTCCCTATCGGTTTGTCGGCCAGCGCCCAGGCCACGGTAAGCGATTGGCCAGTGTCGCTGATGCTTCTGGCCGCGGAGTACCTGGCCACTTTTTTGACTCCAATTTCGCTCGGCCCTTCAATAACCACGTTTATCCCGTTTTGCGGTGTCCTGGGCCCGAATGTGCCATCCGGGAATATTCCACACCCGCCCAGCGACAGACCAGCCGCAAACAGGGTCAACAGTATCACGCTCTTGCATTTCGCCCCGAGCCTTCCATTCATTCCATACATTGCCATCACCTTTTCCAAGTGTTTCTTTTTAATTGTTGATCACATATTCATCGGGCTGGTCTGCATCCGCACCGTCGCATAGGAAACGATCGGTATACGATCGTCGGCGTACAAACTCAGCAGAAACGGGTCTGTCTCCGCGGCTTTGACCTTCTCATCCTTGCCATACTGCCTGGGCATCATCCCTGTCTTTAATATTTTTATGATAATAGTTTTCATCAGGGGAACCACCAGCTTGTAGCCATAGGTCACCTTGACTTTCAAAAGGTTCGCGTCCTGGATCGACATCGTGGAGCCGCCAGAAGGCTTGGTGCTGCGATACATCAGATTATCGTTGGGTATGGGGGTTCCCGCCTTTGTCTTCACCCCATAAGCGGAAAACTCCTTGGCCGAGGGGGATATCCTCTCTACTTTGATATAGCCATCCTTCCCCTCTTTCTCCACTCTTTTATATGCCTTTATGATGCTTCCCGCGTCCGCCTTGAATGCATATTGGGGCGCCATGCTTTTATAGAACTCCTCTTTCATGGAGTCGATTTTTGAGTGATCAAGAGCCCCGGCCCGAGCCGCCTGGAAGGTGGCCAGGTTCACCGTGGCTCTGGCCCAGTATATGAGCCCCATCTGGAGCGATCCTAGAGTCAGGAGCAAAATGGTGGGCCATACGATGATGAACTCCGTCATGCTTTGCCCGGCGCGCCCCAGCAAGCCGCCCCTGCGACGATGGTTCATTGTCTGTCTACCCATGGGCATATCCATCCCTATTGATCCTGACTTCCGTGAAGCTCGATGGCCGCAAGCCCGTCAATTAACCGCATATTGCTGATGTACAGAGGATCATCCTTCGAAAGGTTTTTTTGGGATTCCTGCAGCGCCACCATGGACTGGCGCATATACGCCACTCCCAGATTCCTCCATGCCGGGGAGAAATCGTGCTTCTTTTTCAGCGCCTGTTTATACATCTCCACCGCTTTTTCCACTCTTTTGGTGCGGGCGTATATATTCCCCAGCCGGAAGTAGGATTCGTAGGGCGCCCCTTTAATTTCCACCAGTCGCGCATACAGCGCCTCAGCGCTCCGGTAATCGCCCATGCTGTACGCCATGTCCGCCTGGGCGACAATTTTCAGGGGATTGTCCGGCTTTTCAAACGTCGAACAGGCCCCAAGGGAAGCCGTCATTGCCAACCCCGCCAAAACCAGAAAGATCCTTATCATTGCGAGTCCTCCCATTTTAGCCTGGCGCCCCGCACAAGGCCCACTTCATCAATCGCCCCCGGCCAAAGCTCCAGCACAGCTTTTGCCCCGAAATCCCAGGCTATCCGGAAGGGCCTGACCCTCTTGACCAGTTTTGTAGCCTCCATCATCGGGGATATGAACACCAGGTCTATATCGCTCGTCATCCCGAAAGTGTGGACCGAAGAGCAAGGACGGATCATCATCCCCTCCCCCTTCCCAAGAGGTGGACGCCCGAGCAATCCTCGCATTCTTTCAAACATGTTTTCCGTCAAGCGCGCATCCTCCGCCAACACCTTGCCGGTTCCATCCCAGATGACACTTCCTCTTTTCACAATATCCC
>JAOUPQ010000038.1 GCA_029879765.1 Nitrospinota bacterium
CTGGGCCCCCAATACCGGCTTTTCCAAGCCTCCTCAGGATTTGGCCCAGCGCCTTGGCGCTTATTTCGATGGAGCGCCTGTGGTGTTTGACGACCCGGTGGATCTTTCAGCCCTTTCTGCGTTCCAACAGAGAGTATTGGAGACCTTGCGTAAAAAAGTTAAACGAGGCCGGACCGTGACTTATTCCCAGTTGGCCGCGCTGGCCGGAAAACCCGGCGCCGCCAGAGCCGTGGGGAGCGCCATGGCGAAAAATCCGGCGCCCCTGATCATCCCATGCCATAGGGTGGTGCGGACGGATGGCGCCATGGGAGGCTTCAGCGCGCCTGGGGGAGTGGAGATGAAGCGAGCCATGCTTAAACTGGAAGGGTTCTATCCATAATAATCCACCGATCCATGCCTCTGCCTGCAATCCTCCCCCGAAGCTGAACCAACAATCCCACTAACCCACAGTTTTTCTGCGTCTTATTCCACCGCCGTATATCCATGCATAAACAATCGCATGGAGAGCAAACGCCATGAAGCCAACCATCGGAATGCAGGGCGACCTGTCCCCCGGTTATATACCACCTGTTCAATGGCATTGCCAAGATTCTCGACTTTGGCCGCATCGAAAACCTCCCCATGAAAATGCGCAACTTCCTGCCCAAAAATATTTAAAGAAATATATGACTTAAAAACCTATATTTGTCATAGACGTTCGCCGTGTTTGGATGGGGGCGCAAAAAAAGGACGGTAACTTGTCACGGGTATGGACTGATGGACACTAAAAGCATGGTAAATGTCGTTTGCTCGAAATTCAATTCGGACAGGGGCAGACTAATTGACATTCTTTTGGATATCCAATCAACCGCGCGTCATATAAGCGAAGAGGCGATTGAAGAGGTCGCTTCGGCGCTGGGAATTCATAGGGTGGAAGTGGAGGGGGTGGTAACGTTCTATTCATTCTTCTCCCAGACGCCCAAGGGGAGAGTTGCGATTCGTTTATGCGACGATATTATTGACCGGCATGCAGGGGCTGAAGCTGTTGGACAGGTATTCTCCGAAGCGCTGGGAATCGGATATGGCCAGACTTCCACCGATGGCAGATTCAGCCTGGACAAAACTGCGTGCATTGGAATGAGCGACCAGGCGCCCGCCGCGCTGATAAACAATGAAGTGGCCCCCAGCCTGACTCCTGACACCGCGCGGCGAATTGCCTTGCGTCTCGTTCAGGGCATGCCTCCGGAGTCACTATTCGAAGATTTTGGCGATGGAAACAACAGCCACCCCTTGATTCGATCGGCGGTCAATAACAATATCAGGCTTATAGGGGATATTCTGCTTGCCGGAGATATTGAATCGGGAAAAGGGCTTGAGCGCGCCTTCGCGCTGACACCGGAGCGGGTAGTGGAGGAAATCAGCGGCTCCGGTCTGCGTGGAAGGGGCGGCGCGGGATTCCCCACAGGCAAAAAGCTTGCCTTGGCAAGAGCATTTCCCGCCCAACGCAGGTTCGTCATCTGCAACGCCGATGAGGGAGAGCCTGGCACGTTCAAGGATCGAGTCCTGCTCACCGAAAGGGCCGAGCTCCTTTTTGATGGGATGACCATCGCCGCCTATGCCATTGGCGCTTCGGAGGGCATTCTGTATCTGCGCGCGGAGTATTCATATTTGCGTGGCTATCTTGAGGAAATCCTGGCCAGACGCAGGGCCAGTGGCCTGCTGGGTGGTGAGATCCACGGATCGAAGGGATTCGGTTTTGACATAAGGATCCAAATGGGGGCCGGGGCTTATATCTGCGGGGAGGAGAGCGCGCTGATAAGCTCCTGCGAGGGCTTGCGTGGGGAGCCTAAAAACCGTCCTCCATTTCCGGTGGAAAAGGGATACCTGGGTTATCCCACGGTAGTCAACAACGTGGAAACCCTGTGCAACATATCCCGGATCATGGAGCGGGGCGGAGCCTGGTTCGCTTCCTATGGAACCGGGCAGAGCGCAGGGACAAAGCTTTTGAGCGTCAGTGGCGACTGTGGAAAACCTGGAGTGTACGAAGCGCCCTTCGGCCTGCGGGTGCGGGAGCTTTTGGAGATGGTGGAAGCGGACAATCCGGCCATTGTGCAGGTTGGCGGTCCCAGCGGGGCCATGATCGGCAAGGTTGATTTTGACCGGCGCATATGTTTCGAGGATTTGCCCACGGGCGGCGCCGTCATGGTCTTTGGCGCAAGAAGAAACGCGCTCAAGATCGTGGATGCGTTCCTGGAGTTTTTCATAGATGAAAGCTGCGGATACTGCACCCCATGCCGGGTGGGCAATGTGTTTCTGCAGGAGAGGATACAGAAGATCATGAATGGTTTTGGAGAAACTGGCGACATGGACTATCTGGAGTCTTTGTCGCGAACCATCACCGCCACCAGCCGATGTGGTCTTGGCGCCACATCGTCACGCCCGGTAACAAGCTCCATACAGCAGTTTCCCCTGGTGTACGCTTCACTGACAAAGGAGCCAAAGGATGGCCTGCATGCGGGATTCGACATACAACGGGGTCTGGAAATATCCAGAAAGATCGCCAGGCGTCAGTCAATGATATACGACAGAAGATACGGAGAGGAAGATGGCCAGGCATGAAGCTTTTGATGGGGGAGAGGAAACCCGCCAAAGGATCACATTCACCATCGACGGGGAAAAAATCACCGCCTTCGCCGGGCAGAGCATATTGGAGGCGGCCGACGCGGCGGGGATCTACATCCCAAGGTTGTGCGACGTGGAGGGGCTCGACCCCCAGGGGAGCTGCCGGGTGTGCACGGTAAAGGTGAACAGCCGCCCCGTAGCGTCCTGTGTTCACCCCGTCTCGGCTGACGATGTGGTGGAAAATGACACGGAGGAGATCAGGAGATGGCGACGGGACCTGATCAAGATGCTGCTGCATGAAGGGAATCATCTTTGCCCTATATGCGAGGCGAGCGGGCGGTGCGAGTTGCAGGCCATGGCGGCCCGATTCGAGACACTGGAACCGGATCTCTATCCTTATCTGCAACCTGTCCGTCCGGTGGACGCCTCACACCCGGACATAATGCTGGACACCAACAGATGCATAAGGTGCGGCAGGTGCATCAGGGCTTCGCGGGATGTTGACAGGAAATATGTATTTGGCTACATAGGGCGGGGAATTCACAAAAGAGTGGGAGTGAACGCCACGGATCTGGCGCACACCAGGATAGATCTGGACGACGCTGCCGCATCGCTGGAAACCTGTCCCGTCGGTTGCATCATACGAAAGAGGGTCGGGTTTTTCGCGCCGATAGGCCGCCGTCAGTTTGATTTGCAGGCTCCGGGCGATGAGATAGAGAAGAGGAAGGGGGAGGGAAAATGAAGAGGATAGCCACCGTATCGCTGGCGGGATGTTTTGGCTGCCACATGTCCCTTCTGGACATTGACGAGCGGATAGTGGACCTTCTGAAGCTTGTGGAATTTGACAGGAGTCCGCTGAACGACCTGAAGAGTTTCACTGGCCGATGCGACATTGGGTTTATTGAAGGCTCATGTTGCAACGAGGAAAATGTGGCCACTCTAAGGGAGTTCCGAAAGCAGTGCCAGCTGTTGGTGGGTGTAGGCCAGTGCGCCATAATGGGCGGCTTGCCGGTGATGCGCAACGCCATCATGCACTCCGACGAGCCGCTCCTGGAATGTCTGGAGGAGTCCTTCACCCATGGTCCCGGAGTCTATAATCCATCAAACGAAATTCCGAACGATCCGGCCCTCCCGTTGTTGCTGGACAGGGTCTACCTTTGCTCGGAAGTGGTCCGGCTGGATTATGTGATTCCCGGCTGCCCCCCCTCTGGCGATCTTTTGTGGGAGGTCCTGTCCGCGCTTGTCCTGGATAAACCCATCCACATCCCCCCATGGATGGTGAAATATGACTGAATGGAGCCAAAACCGTGTCTAGGGCAAAAATAATCGAGATTGAACCATTGACCCGTGTGGAGGGGCATGGAAAGGTGAGCATACATCTGGATGAGGCGAACCAGGTGCAGGAGGCCAGGCTGCATATCGTGGAGTTCCGCGGGTTCGAGCGGTTTATCCATGGACGCCCCTATTGGGAGGCTCCGATGATTGTCCAGCGCCTGTGCGGCATATGCCCGGTGAGCCATAACCTGGCGGCGGCCAAGGCGATGGATATGATCACGGGAGCGAAGCGTCTGACTCCCACCGCCGAAAAGATCCGCCGACTTGCCCATTACGGCCAGATTCTACAAAGCCACGTCCTGCACTTCTTCTATCTCTGCTCCCCGGACCTTCTGTTCGGTTTCGGGGCCGATGTGAATGAACGCAATGTGTTCACCATCATAAAGCAGAAGCCTGAGCTGGCCATGCAGGCGATCATGATGCGCAAGTTCGGGCAGGAAGTGATCCGGGCCACTTTTGGCAAGAAGATACATGGCTCAGGAGCCGTACCCGGAGGGGTGGTCAAGAACCTTTCCATCCCAGAGCGTGACGCGCTGTTGAAGGAGATGGATCAAATGCTCAAGGGGGCGGCGATGGCCCTGGCCATGGCCCGGGATTACACGGTGGAGAATCAGCAGATGGTTGAAAGGTTTGGCTCATTCCCCTCCAGTTTCCTGTCTCTTGTCCGCGATGACGGGGCTCTGGACCTTTATCACGGAAACCTGCGGGCCATAGACAGCGTGGGCAATATCATATTCGACCAGGTCGATTATCAGGACTATGGCGATTACATTATGGAAGAGGTGAAACCATGGTCCTACATGAAATTCCCTTTCATCAAAAAACGTGGACACCTGGACGGATGGTACCGGGTGGGGCCCCTGGCGCGGTTGAACTGTTGCGGATATATCGACACTCCGAAGGCGGATAAAGCCCTGGCCGAGTTCAAAAGCCTCACCGGTGGAAAACCAAACCATATGACGCTGGCCTATCACTGGGCGAGGATGGTTGAGGTCACCCACTGCGTGGAGAAGATCGGCGAATTGCTGGAGGATCCGGACCTGCTGGGGAACGAGCTACTGACAAAAGGTGAACGGGCGCCAGAGGGCATAGGGGTGATCGAGGCCCCCCGCGGAACCCTGTTCCATCACTATCGCGTGGATAAGGACGACCTTATCACCCATTGCAACCTCATCGTCTCCACGACCAACAACAATGAGGCGATAAACCGTTCCATACGCCAAGTGGCCAGGGCGAGCCTTTCCGGCGTTCCAAAGATCACACAGGGGATGCTAAACCATATAGAAGTAGCTGTGCGCGCTTATGATCCATGTCTTTCCTGCGCCACCCACGCATTGGGGCAAATGCCCCTTGTGGTGGAATTGTACAACCATAAAGGCGATGTGATGGACCGCCTGGCGAGGGGATGATATTAATGGCCAGAAGGATACTCGTCCTGGGCTATGGCAATCCCGGCAGGGGGGATGACGGGCTGGGGCCGGCGCTGGCGCAAATGGTGGAAAAGATGCGGATCAAAGGGGTCACTGTCCGCATCGATTATCAGCTGACCGTCGAAGCGGCCTGCGATGTGGCCGAATGTGACATGGTAATATTCGCCGACGCGGCCAAGTTTGGCGATGAACCCTTTTTTCTGCAGCCGACACCCGCCGAATCCACCATGGGGTGGAGCGGCCACACCCTGCCACCGGGCGCTGTCTTGCGCCTGGCGCAGGTTCTATACAACGCGCGGCCTGAAGCGTACGTGGCAGGTGTCCGGGGCTATCGGTTCGATGAATTCAGCGAGAGGCTCTCTGAGCAAGCCGAGATCAACTTGAACAAGGCCGCGGAATATCTGGCTGAATGGCTAAAAACCTGTGAGGTGTCCTCTGGACCTTAGTAGTCATGCTAGAAAAGTTATGGAAACCCTCCAGCGTGGCGGTGATAGGCGCCTCCGCGACAAAAGGGAAAGTGGGGCATGCGATTCTCGCCAACCTCCTGGACGCCGGATATGAAGGAGTCGTTGTCCCGGTAAATCCGAAAGCGAGCCAAATCCTGGGCGTCCGGGCGTATCCCGATATTTCCTCCTATGGAAAACCTGTCGACTTGGCGGTTGTGGCCGTGCCCACCATGGCCGTGAAGGAAACTGTCCGGCAGGCGGTGAAGGCTGGGGTGGGAGCGGTGGCCCTGATCACCGCCGGTTTCAAGGAAACCGGAGATCAGGGGGCCATATTGGAAAAGGAAATCGCGGAATATTGCAGTTCAAGAAATGTCAGGCTCCTGGGGCCCAACTGTCTCGGCGTTATCAACACCCATCACAAACTAAACGCCACCTTCGCCAGGCAGAGCCCCAGGAAAGGGAAGGTCAGCGTCATTTCCCAGTCCGGCGCCCTGCTGACCGCCCTGCTCGACTATACCGCCATGCTTCATATAGGTATCGCAAAGATGATCTCCATCGGAAACAAGGCCGACCTGAACGAGGTGGATATGCTGCTGGCTCTGGCCGAGGATGAGGAGACCGGCGTCATAATAGGTTACCTGGAGAGCATCACGGACGGAGAAGCCTTTGTGAAGGCGGCGGAGCGGGCGGCCTTTAGAAAACCTGTGGTTTTCATGAAGGCGGGAGCCACCATGGCCGGGCAGAAGGCTGCCAGATCCCACACGGGATCTCTGGCGGGATTGGACATCGCCTACGGTTCGGCCTTCGCCAGAGCCGGGGTCATAAGGGCCGACAGCTTCGAGTCGCTTCTGGACTATGCCCTGGCGCTGTCGTCCCATTCTGCCCCAGCCGGAAAAAGGGTGGCGGTCATTACCAATGCAGGTGGACCGGGAATCATGTGCGCCGACGCCTTGGAAAAGGCGGGGCTTGCCGTCGCCGAGCTATCTCGCGCCTCATCCTCCGCCCTGGCGGCCAAGCTTCCCGCAGCCGCTTCGGTGGGCAATCCTATCGATGTGCTGGGCGACGCGGACCCGGAGCGTTACGCCACCGCATTTGGCGCCGCCCAGGATGACGACGCTGTGGACGCGATAATAGTGATCCTGACACCCCAGGCGATGACTGCTCCGGCGGAAACGGCGGTTGTGCTGGCGGAGAATGTGTCCGGCAAAAAACCTGCGCTAGCCGTATTTATGGGGGGAGAGGAGATGATGCCCTCCCGCGCTGAACTGGTGGAGCGGGGATTGCCGGCCTATTCCTCCCCGGAGCGGGCCGTGGCGGCGCTAAGAGCGATGAACGAATACGCAACCTGGAAAAACCGCCCCCCCCGGCTGGTGACCAGATTTCCTGTGAACATCCGGCGGGCCGAACGGATAATAGCCAGGCGCATACGGACAGGCCGCCAGCAGGTGGGCGAATACTGGGCAAAGGAGATCCTGCGGGCGTATGGATTCAACGTTCCCGCCGGAGGCCTGGCCATCAGCTCCGATGAGGCGGTTGATGTGGCGGAGCGGATAGGCTATCCGGTTGTCATGAAAGTGGCTTCACCAGACATCATTCACAAAACGGATTTTAATGGCGTGCGGCTGGGGCTGGCCAATGCGGAGGAGGTGGCTGACGCCTTCGACCTGATAACGCTTCGCATTTCGCGCAGGGCGCCGGAGGCCAAGCTGGATGGTGTGTATGTGGAGAAGATGGCCGACAGAGGGCGCGAGGTGATTATCGGCATGATCCGCGACGCCCAGTTTGGCCCCATGCTCATGTTTGGCCTGGGGGGGATATTTGTGGAGATTATGAAGGATGTCGCCTTCCATCTGGCGCCAATCACTGCCGACGAAGCTATGACCATGCTGCGAAGCACCCGCTCCTATGACATGCTGGCCGGGGCCAGGGGGCAGGCCAGCGTGGATATCGACGCTATCGCCGATGGCCTGCAGAGGATCAGCCAGTTGGTCACAGACTTCCCTCAGATTTCCGAATTGGATATCAACCCTCTTATAGTCGGCCCGCCGGGGACGGAGCCTGTGGTGGTGGACGCAAGGCTGACCCTGCCATCCTCATGGCCGGAAAGCAGGTAGGGGAATGATCAACACAACCGACAATCCTCATATCGATCCGAATTGGCGGGAAAAATACGCGGATATGATCGTCACACCCGAGGCTGCGGTACGGCGGATCAAGCATGGACAGCGGGTATTCATCGGCACCGCCTGCGGCGAGCCACTGGCGCTGGTGAGGGCATTGTCCGCCCGGGGGCCGAAGTTGTCGGACGTGGAAATTGTGCATCTTCTCACCTTTGGCGAGGCCCCATACGCCAGCCGCCAGCTGGAGGGTTTGTTCACGGTCAACTCGTTTTTCGTGGCCCAGAACGTTCGCGGAATGATCCAGGAGGGACTGGGCAATTACACGCCCATATTCCTGTCTGACATTCCGCGCCTATTCTCCTCCGGAAGGTTGCCTCTCGACGCGGCGCTGATACAAGTCAGCCCTCCGGACCACCGCGGCATGGTGAGCCTGGGGATATCGGTGGATATTGTGAAATCCGCCGCGGAAAACGCCAGTCTTGTGATCGCCCAGGTGAATGAATACTTTCCGAGAACCATGGGAAACAGCTTTATATCCGTATACGATCTGGACCTTCTTGCGCCGGTGAACGAGCCCCTGGTGGAGCGGCCCGCCGTCGAGATCAACGATGTCACTGACGCGATAGGAAGAAACATCGCAAGCCTGGTGGACGACTACTCCACCGTGGAGCTGGGGATCGGGCGGATACCGCAAGCCGCCATGCTCCACCTGGCCGGAAAAAAAGATTTGGGCGTCCATACTGAAATGATCACGGATGGAATTATCGACCTGGTGGAGTCGGGAGTAGTCACGGGGACGCGAAAGAAACTGGATCGGGAAAAAGTGGTGGCTTCGTTCGCCATAGGAACCCGCAAGCTTTTCGATTATGTGAGCAATAATTCCAAATTCGCCTTTCACCCCACCGAGTATGTGAACGATCCATTCGTTATAGCCCAGCATAGAAAGATGGTGGCCATAAACACCGCGCTGGAGGTGGACCTGACCGGACAGGTGTGCGCCGACTCCATAGGATCGAAGTTCTTTTCCGGCATCGGTGGCCAGGTGGATTTCAACCGGGGCGCGGCAAGATCCATCGGGGGCAAGGCTATCATCGCCCTTCCCTCGACGGCCAGGAATGGGGCTGTGTCTCGGATCGTCTCCCATCTTACCCCTGGGGCCGGAGTGGTAACCACCAGGGGGGACGTCCATTACATCGTCACCGAATACGGAGTGGCCTATATGCATGGCAAGTCGGCGGCGGAACGAGCCATGGCGCTGATTGCGATAGCCCATCCTGATTTCAGGGCGGAACTTGTGGAAAGAGCGATAGAGGCAAAGCTGTTGCGTCCAGAGAAGAGGGAGATTGAGGGAGTGATAGCGATAAACCCCCGGGAGATGAAAACCTCCATGGCTCTGCGGGACGGAACACAGATCAACTTTCGTTCAATTCTGCCCACCGACGAGACCAATGTGCGCGACATGCTTTATCATATATCGGAAAAGTCGATCCGCTTCCGGTTCATGACGGAAATCCAGCGATTCCCATACCACCAGATACAGAATTTCGTGTATATAGACAACCGCAAGGATGTGGCTATCGTGGGCTATATGCCAGCGGCCCATGGTGACGAGATCATCGCTATGGGCCGTTATTACCTGGACGAAACCACAAACCGGGCTGAGGTGGCGTTTGTGGTGAGGGATGAGTGGCAGGGCAAGGGAATTGGCGCGTTCATGCTGGAGATACTGGCAAAGACTGCCCGGCGCAACGGGATCAAGGGGCTGACCGCGACCGTTCTGCGGGAGAATATGGCGATGCAGGCTGTCTTCAACAAGAAAGCCGACATGCAGGTGAAAAGCTCCCTGGAGGGCGATGTGTATTATTTCCAGATGGATTTTGTTGAATAGGCCAACTTCGGGAGATTATCCAGGCAGGGGCGCCGTTGTTGGCTGACACGGATCTATAAGAACGTCCCCCTGCTCCAAATACCAAAGCCTCAAGTCAGGCGAAGCTATCTGAAGCCATCATACTTTGTAGTAGTTTTTGTACCATTCTACAAACTTGGGGATTCCCTCCTCGATGGAGGTTCTGGGCTCGAACCCAAAATCGGCGCTGGCATGGCTTATATCCGCGGCGGTCTCCTTCACATCCCCCGCCTGCATGGGCAGCATTCTGCGGTCCGCCTTTTTCCCCAGGCTCGTCTCCAGCACTTCCACCATTTTCATAAGCTTCTCCGGCTTATTGTTCCCCAGGTTGTATATCCTGTATGGCGCATAGCTGCGGTCTGGCCGGGGGGATTGTCCGTCCCATGTTTCATCCGGCACGGGGGGATTTTCCATCACTCTGGCCACTCCCTCCACTATGTCCTCCACATAGGTGAAGTCCCGCAGCATCTGGCCATGGTTGTATATCTCCACAGGCGAGCCCTCTATGATGGCTTTGGTGAACTTGAACAGCGCCATGTCGGGCCTGCCCCACGGGCCATAAACGGTGAAAATACGTAATCCCGTCACCGCCAATCCGAACAGGCTGCTGTAGGAATGGGCCATCAGCTCGTTGGCTTTCTTGGTGGCGGCGTACAGGGAGACTGGATGGTCCACATTATCCGATTCAGAAAAGGGCATCTTCCTGTTGGCGCCATATACGGAGCTGGAGGAGGCATAGACCAAATGAGGGGTCTTGTGGTGGCGGCAGTTCTCCAGAATATTCAAAAAACCGGTCAGGTTGGAGTCGGCGTACACCATGGGCTTTTCCAGAGAATACCGGACACCGGCCTGGGCGGCCATGTTCACCACCGTGTCATATTCTCCCGAGGCGAACACACGATCCAGTTCTTCTTTGTTCTCCAGCGACGCTTCATAAAAACTGAAGTTCCCATCCTGCTTCAATATCGCCAGACGGTCGCGTTTCAAGCTGACATCGTAGTATGGATTCAAGTTGTCCAGCCCCACCACTTTATCCTTTCGCTCCAGAAGCTTGCGACAAAGGTGAAACCCAATAAAACCGGCGGCGCCGGTCACCAAAACACGTCGTGACATTTACCCTATTCCGTTATCTAAAAATGAACCCTGCGCTCAATATGTCGTCACATTCTGGCTACAAACCGGCGGCGCCGGTCACCAAAACACGTCGTGACATTCATCCAGTTCCGTTATCGAAAATGAACCCTGCGCTCAATATTGCGTCACATTCTGGCTACAAACCGGCGGCGCCGGTCACCAAAACACGCCGTGACATTCATCCAGTTCCGTTATCGAAAATGAACCCATGCCAAATAAAGAGGCTTGATTATACTGCTATTGGAGACAAAGGCCGAAACTTTTTATTCACCCGTCAACCTTTTCACCGTGGGCCCCCCAACCGTCATTCCGGTCTAGTTCATAATCCCTTGTGGCGGTCAACTGGGGATAAAATACGATACCTGAATAAAGCCACCTTGTCATTTCCCAGAAAATATCTTATTGTCTTTTGTAGCTTGAAGACAACTGCGGTTTGAGGGGTGTATAACCATGAGGTCGATTTTCCTTAGCGGTCTGTTTCTTATCGTCGGGGTATCGGGTGCATGGGGCCAGACCATCTCCATGGAGTCGTTCCTGGAGAGAGTCAAGGTTACCCATCCATATTTCAGAAAAGAAACGCTGGCCGTGGAGGTGGAGCGCAAAACCCAGGAAAGCCTAGTGGGAACCGAGGACTGGGTCCTCTCCGGCTCCCCATCCTATCTCCACGCAGAGCCTGCCCGGGCGGGTGGATTCACTCCGGAGAGCATTGACCAGATGGGAGTGACTGTTGGGCTTAGCCGTCATTACTGGTCCACCGGCTCCACCTTGTCATTTGAGTTCGGCCACACATACAGCGACCAGAGGGCGGAGGATATACAGCTGCCCCTGCCTGACGGCCCGGTCTCCCTGCCCAACGACGCGGGTGTGTTCCGCGAAACCGGGCTCAGCGTCACCTACCGTCATCCTCTCATGCAGAACAGTGGTGGCCTTCTGAGCAGGCTGGCTCATGACCTGCAAGGATTCAACGTGGAAGCGGCCACCATAGTGGCTGAGGAAAACCAGGAAAACTTCCTGCTGAATATTGGCGGCAAATATATTGACTGGGCCTTGCTGGCCGAGCAGCGCGCCATCGCCGACGCCAGGCTGGAGCTGGCGAAAAATGAATCCGCCAGGACCCAGGAGAAGCGAAAGCACAACCTGGTGGACGATGTGGATGTAATCCGCGCAAAAGACGCGGTGATCATCGGCAGACAAAACATAGGGCTGATAGATTCGGCCATGGCCGGGATCGAGGCGGAATTGCGAACCATCGCCTCCATGGAAGCCGGGTCGAAACTGGCGCCAGATTTCGATTTATACTCACCCGCCCGGGATATTCTGCCCCTGGCCCAGTCCCTGGAGCGCCTGGGTGAGTCGTCCAGATTGCTGCGTATCTTCGACATCCGCCTGCGCCAGGTGGAGAGCCAGAAGAAGGGCGCCAGCGAGGCGGAAAAGCCGAGGCTGGATGCGGTGTTGCAGGGGGGGGTGAAGGGAGGAGGCGCCGAGCTAGGCGATTCCACCCAGATGGACAAACCCCAGGCCTTGGCCGCCCTGGTCTTCAGCTATCCTTTGGGCGCCACCAGCGCCAGGGCTGATATCGCGAAAGCCGCCTTGCAACAGGAAAGGATATCCGAGGAGAGGAGCAGCACTCTTTACGATCTGCAAGGAGCGCTGAAAAACACCCTGGCCAGAATAACCATCCTGGAACAGGCGCTGGCCCTGGACCGGGAAAGGATAAAAATAGCCGAGGAAAAGACAAAAGCCGAACTGAAGCGATATGACCAGGGCCGCTCCGAGCTTACTTTTGTAATCCAGAGCCGAGACAGCGAGGAAGCCGCCCGGCTGGTCCATGCCAGGGACTGCGCGGACTACCATCGCCTGGCGCTGGTGTACCGCGCATTAATGGATACGCTGCTCCCCTCTCCTGCCGTGGAGGACGCGCCATGAAACAGTTTTTCCGGTTCTTCGCCGAACGGAGCATGTTCGCCAACCTGTTCACCATCATGGTGCTGCTCATGGGAACCGGCGCTCTGCTCCAGATCAAGCGCGACCAGTTCCCCATTGTAGACATTGGCCAGGTCTTTGTATTCACCAGCTATCCTGGAGCCTCGCCGGAGGATGTGGAGCTAAATGTCACGAACAAGATAGAGGAAGAGCTCAAGGAAGTGACAGGAATCAAGGAGTTCACTTCTGTTTCCATGGAGAACGTCTCCTCCATACTTGTACATCTTGACCCGGACGTGGACAATCCCGACGAAGTGAAGGACGAGATCCGCCGCGCCGTGCAAAGGGTCAGCCAGTTTCCTGCGGATGTGACGGAATCTCCAAAAATCATGGAGATCAAGACTCCGTTCAACCCCTTTATCGAGATAGGCCTGTCTGGCGATATCCCATATCCCAAGCTGCGGGAGGCCGCCCGGCTTTTCGAGAAAAAGCTGAAAAACGTGGACGGCGTTTCCCGGACCCTCCCCTATGGCTACCGATACCGTGAAGTGAAAGTATCCGTGGATCCGGAAAAGCTGAAGGAATACCAGCTCCCCCTGCGAGAGATTATCATGGCCATCCAGGCGCGCAACATCCGGGCCACCGGTGGCTCGCTGGAATCCTACACCAGCGAAAAAAACGTGGTGACCCTGTCCCAGTTCAAAGACCCATCGGAGGTGGGAGATGTGATCATACGCTCCACCTTCGACGGCCCACTGGTGCGGGTGCGGGACGTGGCGACGATCGAGGATGACTTCGAGGACGAGGTGGTGATCACCCGGGTTAATGGGCACAAGGCGATCTCCTTTTCCGTATTCAACAAGCCCTCCGCCGACGTGATCCGCACCGTCGACCGGGTCAAGGAGCTTATCGAAAGGGAAAAAAAGAACATGCCCGAGGGGGTGAAGATCGTATGGTCCAGCGACCTCTCCACCGGTGTGCGTAACCAGTTCCGTATCGTGATCTCCAACGGCGGCATAGGTCTTGTCCTGGTCATCATACTTCTGGCGATGTTTCTTAACATTCGGACGGCGTTCTGGGTGGCCCTGGGCATACCGGTCACCTTTCTTGGGGTATCGGTCCTATTGCCGGTGTTTGGCGCGTATATGGACACCATCGTACTCACCTCGATGGTCATCGTCATCGGCATAATTGTGGACGACGCCATCATAGTGTCCGAGAGTATATACAAACACCGGGAGATGGGGCTTTCGCCGCTGGAGGCAGGGGTGGAAGGGATATACGCGGTCTACAAGCCTGTCCTGGTGACGATCCTCACCACGTTCATAGCTTTCGCCCCCATGTTCTTCATGCCTGGAATGCTGGGGATGTTTGTATACGTGATTCCTCTGACCGTAGGGCTGGCGTTATTCATCTCCATGCTGGAGGTGTCGGTGGCGCTTCCGGCCCATCTGGTCCATGGATTCAGCCTGGCAAAGGCTGGCGCCGTGGCGGATCATAGTGTAGGCTGGTTCGATTCAATCCGCCTTCGCTTCAACAAATCGATGGTGTGGCCTTTCCGGATGCGATATATCACTATTGCGCTCTTCATCGCCACCTTCGCGGGCTCCATGTATTACGCGACAAATAACATGAAATTTGTTCTCTTCCCATCCAAAGGAGCGGAGAGGTTTTATGTGACCGTGGAAACGCCCATCGGCAGCTCGCTGGAGGCTTCCCTGGATGTGATGGAAAAAGTGGAGAAGATCGTGGAAAACCTCCCGGCCAACGAATTGCAGTCGTACGTAACCCGGATCGGTCTCCTTCTTCGGATAGACGGTCCGCCACGCCACTGCCCGAATTGCGGAACGATGATAATCGACCTTTCCCCATGGTCCCACAGAAACCGCAGCGCCGACCAGATTGTGGAGGCGGTGCGAGCCGAGACGGCGAAAGTCGAAGGAGCAAAGGAAATCCTGTTCGCCGTGGAGTCCGGCGGCCCACCGGCCGGCAAGCCGGTTAATGTGCGCATTATCGGCTCCGATGACGCCTTGCGCAAAAAATTAACAGACAACGTGATACGTTTTCTGGAAGGGATTGACGGGGTCAAGGATATAAGCCGCGACGACACCGCCGGGAAGGAGCAGGTGGAAATCGTTGTGGACCACACCAAACTGGCCAGGCTGGGGCTGACAGTGGCGGATGTGGCGCGCAACCTGCGTGTGGCCTATGACGGCGAACATGTCACCAGTGTTCGATATGGCGAGGAGGATGTGGAGTTCCGCGTGATCCTGAACGAGAAGGCCCGAAGAAAGCTCTCATACCTCCAGAACCTGCAGATTCCAAACAACCAGGGGAGGTTGATCGCCCTGAGGGAAGTGGCCAGTCTCAAACTGGGCTCCGGCCCCAGTGACATCCACCATTTCGACAGGGAGCGTACGACCACAGTGAGCGCCGATCTGGCCCAGGAAAAGTCCACCTCCCTGGAAGTCACCAATGCGATGCAAAAAGAATTCGACCTGGACAAGGACTATCCCGGCATGAGATTCATGATCGGCGGGGAAGCCCAGGAGACGGAAAAATCAATGAAGAGCCTTTTCATCTCCTTCGGCCTGGCGGCGGTGGGGATCTACTTTCTTCTGATGCTCCTCTTCAATTCCGCCACCCAGCCTATCATCGTCCTTCTGGCCATCCCCTTCGGAATGATCGGCGTGGTGTTCGCCTTCGCTCTACACCAGGAGACCTTCGGCTTTCTGGCGATGCTCGGAGTCATCGGCATGGCAGGCGTGGTGGTCAATGATTCCCTGGTGCTGGTTAACCATATCAACGAACAACGCCTGAAGTTCCCGGAATTAAAGATTCTCCGCCTTGTAGTGGAGGCCACGG
>JAOUPQ010000227.1 GCA_029879765.1 Nitrospinota bacterium
TTGGGGGTTCGGGGTTTGTTGAACAGACGCATTTTACCATTGAGGGCGGGAGTGACATACACCCCCTCCTGGTAATCCACCACCTCGGACACCTGCCCCGCGCCCAGGGCCCGGGCGATCAGCGGCGCCAGGTCCCACCCGTAGGGGGAGTGGGAGAGGACCACGATATCCGCGTTTTCCCTGTTGGCCACTTCCGCCGCCAGCGCCGCATGGGCCGGGGGATTGATCTGGCCGCAGGAAGAGGAGTCCGCCAGCAGCAGCCTGCCGTCATATTTGGGCAGGTCATCCTCCGCGTCCACGATGAACATGGCGCTTTGCGCGCCGATCCTGCGGGCGAATTCCGCCAGCTCGTAGGTTGCGGCCAGTGTCTTTCCTTTTCTGCTCTCGCCTATAAGTAAAGCTTTCATCCCCTATCCTTTTTATATCAGGCCGGTTTTTTCCCGGATCATCCCTATCAGTTTGTCCGCCACTTCCGCCGCGTCCCCTTCCAGGACCACTCCGGCCCCCTTGCGTTCCGGGGGGGCCGCCCTCTCCACGATGTTCAGCGCGTCGCCGGGGGCCAGGTCCGCGGCGGGGATGGTCAAAAGCTCCTTCTTTTTCGCCTTCATGATGTTGGGGAGGGTGGGATAGCGTGGCTTGTTCAGGCCCAGCTGGCATGTAATCACTGCGGGCGCCCTGGTTTTCACCACGGCTTTCAGGCCCCCTTCCAGCTCCCGCCGGGCGGTGACCTGGCCGGAGTCATACTCGAAACCCACCACGGTGGTGACCAGGTTGAATCCCAGATTCAGCGCCACCAGCGGGCCCACCTGGGCCGAGCCGCGGTCCTGGGATTGCAGCCCCATAAAGACCAGATCGAACTCCTTCTCCTTGGCGTAGGCGGCGATCATGGCCGCCACCTGGGCCGGATCCTTGCGGTGGGGCTCGTCATCCTGGATATGCGCGCCCCGATCCGCCCCCATGGCCAGCGCTTTTTTGATCGTTTCCTTCACCCGGTCCGGGCCGATGGAAAGGATGGTCACGTCGGTTTCCGCCCCCAGTTTCCCCTTCAGGGCCACCGCCTCTTCCACGGCGAACTCGTCATATTCGTTCATGCGGAACGCCACATCCGCCTCTTCGAACCAGTCTCCCGCAGCGTTGAGCTTGAACCTGGTTTCCAGATCCGGAACCTGCTTGATGCAAACAAGAATTTTCATGGCGCCATTTCTCCTCCTGCGCTGATTGTAACTGGGCGCTGGTTTTGTGAACCGAAAGAACCTTCCCTCGCAAAGGATCCCTCATTCCGCCAGGCCGACATTTTCATATCCGTTCATCCAGAAATTCGGCAAGATCCACACACCTGATCTTCTTGACCGGCTTTGGGGTCGCCACCCCGTCCTCCAGCATGGCCATGCAGAACGGGCAGTTGCTGACCAGCACTTCAGCCTCGGTTTCCAGCGCCATGAGGCCCCGCGTGTTATTGACTCTTATACCCAGCTTTTCCTCCGCCAGGATGCGTCCTCCCCCTCCGCCACAGCAGAAACTTAATTCACGATTTTTTTCCATCTCCAGCACCCTGGCCCCCAGGGAGGCGAGCAGGGCGCGGGGCTGGTCGAACACTCCGCTGTATCGGCCCATGTAGCACGAGTCGTGATAAGTCACGTTGATCGGATCATTTCCGGAGTTGAACTTGTCGGACAGGGCAGCCAGGAAGGTGGTGTGATGCTCCACCTCCACCGCCGGATCCAGCCCCAGGTCGCGGTATTCCTTGTCCAGGGTGAAATAGCAGTGGGGGCAGGTGGTGAGGATTTTTTTTGCGCCCGTGGCGTGTATGGCTTCTATGTTTTCCTTCGCCATGTTCTGATACAGATACTCGTTGCCTATCTTTCGCGCTGGCTCCCCGCAGCATTTTTCCTTCTTCCCCATGATGCCGACTTTGACACCCAGCTTCTGGAGCACGGAGACAAACGACCTGGCCACTTTCATGTTTCGCCGGTCATAGCTTGCGTAGCAGCCGGTAAAATAGAGAACGTCCATATTTTCGGTGGAAAGCTCCAGCTTTTCGGCCCAGTCCCCACGCAAGGAGGGGGCGTATCCCAGGGGATTGCCGCTGATTTCTATGGATTCCATGGCGCGGACCACTTCGTCACCGGGGAATTTGCCTTCCATCAGCACCAGGTTGCGCCGGATGTCGATAATCTTTGGCACATGCTCCACCTGCGCCGGGCAGACCTGCTGGCACAAGCGGCAAGTGAGGCAAGACCAAACCGCGTCCTCGCTCATCAGCTCGGTCAATGGAGTGTCCGCGCCATTGGAGAGCGAGCCGCCAATATCCTTCACCATCTGCATGGGGTCCAGGGGTTTGTGGGTGAAGTGGGCCGGGCAATGATCCTGGCATCGCAGGCACGTCACGCACGCCCCGGAGTCGAACAGATCCTTCCACAAAAGATCCCCCACCTTGGCCGCGCCGAACTGCTGGGCGTTTTCATCTTCCAGATCCAGGGTGACAAGTTTCCCGTTCTGCTCCATATCCGCATAAATGAAGTTGGCCGGGATCATGATTACATGCCGCAGCCGGGTCCAGCCGATGACGCCCAGGAACGCCATGCAGATATAGAGATGGATCCACCACAAGGCTTTGTGGATGGCGGGCAGTTCGGAAGGAAGTATGCCATGGAACCAGGTAGCGTCGAACATCCCGGCGAAAAACAGCCCCACGGGCGACCAGTAGGCCAGCTCCATGTTGGAACGATATTCCGTAAACGCGATCCGCGCCCCCTCCACCATAAAGCCGGTGAACAATGCCAGAAACAGCAGTATGTGGATCAGCATATCGCCAAATCCGGTGTCATACCCTTCGGGGAGGCCGATGAATCTGCGTATGCTCAAAAATATCAGGGCCAGCATCGCAAACAGCCCCCCCAGGTCCAAGGCCAGGGAGAAAAGAAGATAAAAGCCGCCTGTGAGGAACTTGAAACCGAACAGGCGATCGGTAAAATCATCCTGGATAAAGACCAGGGTAGTGCCGATGGTGAGGATACAAAATCCCCAGAAAAGAAAAGCGTGGGCCAATCCGCCGACCCCTCCCGTTTTTATCGTCTTGCCCTGGAACAGAACATTGCGGGCCATGAAGGCGAGTCTGGCGCGGATATGGTCTGTCCTGACCACAGGCTTGCCGTTGCCGGCCAGGCGAGACCAAAAGCGATACATGCCAAGGAAGATGAACCCGGCGGTGGCCAGGGCCAGCAGATACATGTCGACCAGTCCCTCACGGCCCACATTCCAGTATATCTCTCGTGTAGATTCCATTCTTGGCTCCGTTATGACCAATCCATTCTATCGCAATGCCAGCAATGCCATCCGTAAAATTTCCAGCCTCCCCCTGGGCCGCCCCATGCTCCGCCGGAGTCCGCAAGACAATCCTTGCAAGAGGAAAAGATATCATGTTAAAGACAATATACAAGGAGTTGATGACCTGGAGCAGGTTAGCCGCCGGAAAACGGATTGGATCTTGGGCTGGTGGCCGATTTATGGAAGAGGCTCCCATGGCCTGGGGGCCTGGCCGACTGTGCAATTATAAACTGGAGAAGTCAGATGAAAAGTTTCGCGGCGAAAATCCTTTTCCGGCTGGCGCTGGCCATGGCGACGCTGGGAGCGGTCTTGTTCTGGAACGTGGACTTTTTAAAGATTGTGTTCCTGGGGGAGCATTCCACCACGCTGAGCCTGATCCTGAACGGTTTCATCCTGGTCCTGTTTCTTTCCGGGATGCTCAAGATAGTCTCGGCCCTTTTGCACTATCGGGCCCAGGAGCGCCAGACCGAGCTGTTCCTCCGGATCAAGGAGGAGGGGAACATAAAAGCCCTGGAGGAGCTGTCCCACAGCTCGCTGATTTACCGGCGCTACGCGAAGGTGAAGCAGCTTCATGAGCGCCGCACCCCCATAAGCCACGGCGCCATATCCTCCGTCACCCTGGCGGAGGAGTCGCTTTATGTTTCCTACCCCAGGTTTGTGAACAACATCCTTATCCTGACCGGTGTCTTTGGCACCATCATATCCCTGATCCTGGCCCTGGCCGGGGCCAGCAGCGTGCTCAAGACCTCGGTGGCGGGCCAGGGGATGTGGATGATCATAAACGGGATGAACACCGCGCTGACCACCACCGGCGCCGCTATCGTCTGCTACTTCTTCTTCACCTATTTCTATCAAAAGCTGCTCGACGCCCAGACCCTGTTGTTCAGCAGAATCGAGGATGTGACCCTCACCCATATCGTGCCGGAATTTTCCTTCGACGCGGAGACTGTGAATTACAAGATAGAGAACATGGTCACCCGGGTGATGGAGCTTTTGAAGGCTTTCGGCGAGAGCGCGCAGATGGAGCAGCGGGCGCCGATGGAGCTTGCGGAGATCAAGGAGCGGCTCATGCGCCTGGATGAGATGGTGGAGCTTGGCCGGAGGCAGGCCGAGTTGACGGCGGCCATGATAGAAAAGAGCGAGGAGCTGCATAAAACCATGCGCCGCGGATTCCGCCTGGAGGACTGAGCCATGCACAAGTTTGAGCCACATATGGACTTGCGGTCCAATATGCGGGCGGAATACACCGAGGATTCGGTTTGGCCCACGTTCACAGACATCATGACGGTTGTGCTGATGATCTTCATGTTCACCATGGTGGCGGTGCTTCTGACCAACACTGATCTGGCGCGGCAGCTTATGGCCGCCACGGCGGAAAAAGAGGAGTCCGACAAAAGACTGGGGGAAAGCATCAACACGCTGCAGATCATGAGCGCGCGGATTTCCACCCTGGAGGAGAACATAGAGAAAAAGAAGATGGAGATAATCCTGATGGAGGACTCTGCCAGGGTGCTGGAAAAGGGCCTGGAGGAAAAGGATCTGGCCCTGGCCCGGCGGGAGGAGGATCTGGCGGCAATGCATGAGGCTGTGGCAATGTCCGAAAGCAGAGTGGCGGAGAGCCT
>JAOUPQ010000228.1 GCA_029879765.1 Nitrospinota bacterium
AGCTCCATTCGCACCATTTCGCTGTCCAGCGGATGGGATATCGTGGGGGCTGGCGATACAGACGCCGACGGCAAGGCGGATCTCATCGTCCGCAACGCGCCTTCTAACCAGCTGGGGGTATGGTATATGGAAGGCTCTCTTCTCAAGGGCTCAGCTTTACTCACCAACCTTGGCCCGTCCTGGACGGTGGAGGGTATGAGCGACCTGGACGGGGATGGAAACTCCGATATTCTTTTCCGCAACTATTACAACGGCGAAAATGCGGTGTGGTACATGAGTGGCGGCGCTGTCTCCGGAGGAACCCTCATAACCCCTAGCGTGGCCAGCACATACTGGCAGATCGGAAACAACTAGACAGGCGAAACCTGACAAATCAAATCATCCCCCGGGCCTCGTGGTCCGGGGGCTTTTTTCTCTCACCATATGCCTCCAGAGTAGCGATAGAATATCTTCATGATTCAAAAGAAAAATTTGAGCCTGGCGGCGTTTATCCTGATGGCGGGGATCCTTATATTGAACGCCATGGGGGAAAGAAATTACTGGGGAGACAGCTCCGAGATTCGTCACGCCCTCGTTGCCCGGTCGCTGGCGGATGGCAGGGGTCTGGCCTCCACTTTCGAGGAGGAATACGCCGCCGGAACCTATCCCCTTGTCCCTTTGGCTATCTCCATCCCGTTTCTGCTTGCCGACGATGCGGATGAGGTTTTGTCCCGGATTCCTTCCGCCATAAGCGCATTTGCCGCCTTGTTCGTGACGTACAGCATAGGGGCGCTTCTTTTTGGCCGGATACCCGCCATCTTTGCCTTCGCTGTGTTCGCCACATCAGCCCTGTTCTCCTTTTATGCAAGAGACGCCAGCCCGCAGATGGCAGGCGCTTTGTTCCTGTTATCTTCTTTATACTGCCTTGCGCGTCTTGCCCAGGATCAGGAGCGGGGCTTGTGGGCTCGGCTCTATTGGGTCTCCCTCGCCCTTTTGTTTTACACAGAGGGTCCGGCGCCAGTAGTCATCGCCCTTGCGGGCGCATGGAGCGTGGCCAGGGGGGAGGTTTTTGGACCGGGGGTCACCGGGCGGTTGTTTGGCAAATTCAATCTGGCAATGTTCGCCGGGATAATCGCGCCGTGGCTGATCTTCGCCATGGCTGCCAATGGAATGTCCCTGGCGCCTCGTTCCTCCGGCGCGATGACGGGGATCAAGGATTTCATTTTGCAGGCGTTTCTGTTTATCCCCTGGATCTTCGCAGCGCCATCCGCCCTGCGATTCTGCGGCGCAGAGAAGGACAACCCCACCCGATTGTTGCTATCTTTCTTCACAGGGGCCGTGGTGGCCGCTTTTGCGCTTTCTCTTTTTGGACATACACACTTGCTAGGACTGCATGGTATAGTGGCTCTCCTTATTGGAGTGTATATACATAGTTGTAGAAAAGGAACTGATGATGACGCGGCGGAGAATTCGTCTCACACAGAGAAGGATATCTGGACACCGGCATATATAAGCAACCTGATTATCATCTTTCCCCTTTTTATCTTCACTCTTGTTATCGCTCTGGCCAGCTTTTATTTCTTTTATAGCTACAGTGAAAAATACGCAAGCTTTGGCGCGGGAATTCTGGAGGCGCCCTTATCCATGGCGGCGTCCATTCCCATCCCCTCTTTTGCCACTGCCTCTGTCCTTCTGGCCGCCATTTATATCTCCTTCAAATCCAGCGAACGATTCGCCGATTCGGGGGAGACCCTGGGGATGTGGGCGGCGGCGGTGTTGTCCAGTTTCGCCTGCCTGCTGTATTTCCACAGCTCCCTCGCCCCTTCCCTGAACAAATCCTTTTCCCATAGGACTTTCTATTCCCAGATTTCCAACTTCATTGGAAAGGGAGGACCAATTTTCCATTTTGAAAAGGAGAACCTGCAGGGGATGTTCTATCTAGGCAGTGGGTCATTCGCCTCTGTTGTCAACAGCAATAATGTACCTGCCTTGCTAGAGGTGATGGGGAAGCGGCAAGCGCCCACCTTCATCCTGACGGACGAGGCAGGCAAGGAGTCGTTAAAGAATATTGTCGCCATATCCCGTTACAAACCGATCATATATATGGATAGCTATTTTGTTCCCCTGACCCGCGCCCTGGGAAAAAACCGGCTGTACCTCTTCCGATATTCCCCGCTGAACGTAAATGGTGATATACAAATAATTAAGAATTTACTTAACAAATCCAAATAATCCATGTTTTGAAACCTCATGGATTCAAGAGGATCCTCTTTTTTGCCCGAGAAAAAGCGATAGTGCTTGACGATATGATCGGGCTGTAAATAGAATGACGGGTGGTTGAAGTGGTTTTGTGTCTACAAGTGCGGTGGTCGTGTTAATGATTACGAATGAAGTATGGAAAAGTTGTCAAACCGAGCTGCGTCATAAGCTCAACCCCCACAATTACGACTCATGGATAGCTCCCATATCCTATGAATCCTTCGAAGGGGACACTGTCACTTTGTCGGTGCCTTCTGTTTTTTTTGTAGACTGGATAGAGGAACATTATAAGGGACAGATCATAGATCTGTTCGGTGATGTCGCCGGGAAATCCATTTCCCTGAAGCTTTCTGTGCGCCATGAATTGGATCGTGGCGCCGAGCCTTCATCCCCATTGCCCAAGGCCTCCGATGCCCCAAGCTACATGGAATTGCTGGAGAAATGTAGCCTGAACGAAAAACACACTTTCAGGAACTTCGTTGTGGGAAAGAGCAACGAGTTCTGCCATGCCTCCTGCCAGGCTGTGGCGGCCAATCCAGGTCGGGTGTACAATCCCTTGTTCATATATGGCGGGGTCGGTTTGGGCAAAACCCATCTTCTGCAGGCCATCGGAGCGGAAGCGTTGCGGAAAAACCCGAAGGCCAATGTTTTGTATATGACCTCGGAGAAGTTCGTCAACTCCATGATCAACTCCCTGCAGCAAGGTTCCATGGCCAATTTCCGGAACAAATACAGGAGCCTCGATGTGCTGATGGTGGATGATATACAATTCATCGCCGGAAAAGAGAGGAGCCAGGAGGAGTTTTTTCACACCTTCAACACGCTGTATGAATCGAAAAAGCAGATCGTGGTCACTTCCGACAAGATCCCGAAAGACATGAAAAATATGGAGGAGAGGCTTCGATCCCGTTTTGCCTGCGGCCTTATCTCCGATATCCAGCCACCGGAGCTGGAGATAAAAATCGCCATCCTGAAGCAGATCGCCAAGCGCAATGGATTCGACATGGACGATGATGTCGCCTCCTATCTTGCCGAAAAGATCAAATCCAACATCAGGGAGCTGGAGGGGAGCCTGGCCCGGGTCATGGCCTACTCTTCCCTGACCAACCGTCCTATCAATATGGATCTTGCCCAGGAGACCATCAGGGGGATATATGGCGAAGTGGTCCGGATGCTGGATATAAAGCAGATACAGAAGGCTGTGGTGGAGTATTACGGATTGAAAATCATCGACTTGAAATCCCGCAGCCGATCGAAGAACATCGCGGGCCCCCGGCATGTGGCTGAGTACCTTTGTCGCGAATTCACAACCGCCTCGCTGCCGGAGATCGGGCGCTCCTTCGGAGGACGCGACCACACCACTGTTTTACACGCCGTGTCTAAGATAAAAGCTGATCTGGAAGTCAACACCCAGCTTTACAATGAGATAAATGAAATAAAAAAGAAACTGGACTTGTAGTCAACCTGTGGAGAACCTATTTAATTGATGATGACAAAATTTTTGCATTCAGCTTATCAACGAAGTTGCCATTTAGATCGTCTCATCCTGTGGAAATAATAACCACCTTAAGCTACAATAACTTAGTTGGGTTATACACAACCTTGTTCTCATTACTTACTACTTCTGAATATATATATATATGGACCCTGTAGATAATAAATACGAAGCTGAATCGATAAAGATCCTTGAAGGCCTGGAAGCTGTCCGAAAGCGTCCAGCCATGTATATCGGCGACACCACCATCCGGGGATTATGTCATCTGGTTTTCGAAGTGGTGGACAACTCCATTGACGAAGCTTTGGCAGGCCACTGTACAAATGTGGATGTGGCCATACATATCGACAACTCCATAACCATCTCCGACAATGGACGGGGTATCCCCGTGGATATCCATCCTGAAACGAACACCTCCGCCGCGGAAGTGGTGCTGACCATGCTCCACGCCGGTGGCAAATTCGATAACAAGTCATACAAGGTCTCCGGTGGTCTGCATGGTGTGGGTGTCTCTGTGGTCAACGCCCTTTCGTCCAGCCTGTACCTGGAGATCCGAAGGAACGGCAATGTATATTCCCAATCCTACAAAAGAGGCATCCCCGAAGGGCCTTTGAAGGAAATGGGAGAGGCCACAGGTTCCGGCACCAAAATCACATTCAAGGCCGACGATCAGATATTCCCGGAGATCGAATTCAATTTCGAAATTCTTTCGGAAAGACTTCGGGAGTTGAGTTACCTCAACAAAGGGATCCATATCAACATTGTGGATGAACGCACCAACAAGGAGCATAAGTTTCACTATGAAGGTGGAATAGTATCCTTTGTTGAGTTTCTAAACAGAAACAAGAACCGCCTGATCGCCGCTCCGGTTTATATCGAAGGGGAGAAGAACATGATCATTGTGGAGCTGGCGATGCTCTACAACGATGGGTTCAAGGAAGATGTGTTTTCATTCGCCAACAATATCAGAACCAGGGAAGGGGGCACCCATCTGGCGGGATTCCGGTCCGCGCTGACCAGGACACTTAACAATTACGCCTCCACGAACAACCTGCTTAAAAAGGACACTGCCATCACCGGCGAGGACGTGCGTGAAGGGCTAACCATGGTTCTCTCCGTCAAGCTTCCGGAGCCACAGTTTGAAGGTCAGACGAAAACCAAACTGGGGAACGCGGAGGTGCAGGGAATAGTGGCGCA
>JAOUPQ010000229.1 GCA_029879765.1 Nitrospinota bacterium
AGTGAAGCTTTCCCGGGAAGTGAAGGAAAGCGGAGTAAAGGCGCTGGAGCTGGACCCGGATAATTCCAAAGCCCATATCCTCATGGGTGTCTATTATCGCGAGATAGCAAACCTTAACTGGGCGCTGAAAATGTTCGCCAACACCTTTTTCGGTGGCCTGCCGGAGGGGACAAACGCGGACGCCGTGCGGGAGCTGACAAAGGCCATTGAGCTGGACCCGCAGTCCATCCGCGCCCGGTTTGAGCTTGGCAAAACCTATGAGGTGATGGGGAGAAACCAAGAGGCGGCGGACGAGTATAACAAGGCGGCGGAGCGTACCCCTGCCGACCATCTGGATCCCAAATATATCGCCGAGTCCAAAGTGGGTTTGCGCAGAGTTGGTGAATGAGACGAAATTACAGGAATAAGCGCTAGCAGGAGACCTGATGGAAAACCAGAGTAGCAAAGAGGCGATTGTCCACCTGGACAAGGTATCCCGGGTTTATATGCAGGGCGCGGTGGAAGTGAAAGCTGTGGACGAGCTATCCCTGACCATCCGCAAAGGGGAGTTCACTGTGATCTGCGGCCCATCCGGCAGCGGCAAGACCACCACTTTGAATATGATCGGCGCCCTGGACACACCCACCCACGGAACGGTGGAACTGGAAGGAAGGTTTTTGAACAACCTGTCCAGAACCCAGCTGTCCCGGTTGCGACGAGACAGGATCGGCTTCGTCTTCCAGGCCTATAACCTGGCGCCGGTGCTGACAGCTTATGAAAACGCGGAGTTCGTGCTGGCGCTGCAAGGTGTCCCCGCCGCCGAACGGCGGAAGCGAACCATGGAGGCGCTGCGGGAGGTGGGGCTGGAAGGGCTGGAGGATCGTCGCCCGGACGAAATGTCCGGGGGGCAGCAACAGCGGGTGGCCATAGCCAGGGCGATCTGTCCCAGGCCGGCCATCGTGCTGGCGGACGAGCCCACCGCCAATGTGGACTCCCACACCGCCGAGGCTATCCTCATCCTGATGGAGCAGCTGAACAAAAATGATGGAGTAACATTCCTGTTTTCCACCCATGACCCCATGGTGATGGATCGGGCGCGCAGGATAATCACCATGCGTGATGGAAAAGTATTTGATGACTCCACAAAAAATCCGTAAGCTCCCGGCGCCCCTGGCCCTGGCGGGGATCATGTTTTTCATCGCTTCCTCATCGGCGGCGGCTTTTTATGAAAGCTCCCAGGAGGAGGATTATCTTTCCCTGCGCGCCTCCATCCGCGCCCTGGGGGTGGTGACCCAGAATCCGGACTTCCTCCTGCTGTATAAAGAAAAAAACGACACTCTGGCCGGGGGAATGGGGCGGCTGGAACTGGCCGGATCATGGGGTGGGTGGATCTCGATGGAATTCAACGTCTATGCCCTGGCGTTATATAATTCAGGAAGCGACCGGGGCTCCTCGTTCGTGAAGCTGCAATCGGCGGAGCGAAGCGGAGCTTTGGAAAAAGGATTGTTCGAATCCAGTGATTCCATAGGAGAAGCGGCCCTGGATTGGGCCAACCTGACCTTTACGCTGGGCAAAACCGACCTGACCATCGGGCGACAGCCGGTGAACCTGGCCAGCACCATGTACTTCACCCCAAACGACTTTTTCGCCCCGTTCGCTGCGGATGTCTTCTATCGGGTATACAAGGCGGGGGTGGACGCGGCGCGGCTGGAGGTGGGGCTGGGCTCGCTGACGCAGCTTACCTTGCTGGCGGTGGCGGGGTATGGGGTGGACGCAGGGACGGCCAGCGGATTCGACGCTGATATGGACGAAGAACGGACCTCATACGTGGCGCGCATATCCACAGTGGCTTTCGATTACGAGTTCGTCGCCCTGGCCGGAAAAGTGCGGCGGCGGCTGGTGGCTGGCGGATCGTTCCAGGGGACGCTTTTCAACTGGCTGGGGCTGCGGATGGAGGGGCACTGGGCCGAGCTTCTGGACGGGATGAAAAAAGGACGGTTCGAAGGAACGCTGGAACTGGAGCGGCGGTTTCCCAGTTCGCTGGATCTGCGGCTGGCTGTTTTCCACCATGGCGGGGGCGCGGGAAAAACCGAGCAATACGCCGACTATCTGCTGGCCGAGGGGGCGGAAACCACATATATCGCCCGATGGTATGCCGGCGCCGGAGCTTCCTATGAGTTCACCCCCTTGTGGTCGGCCACCGCCCTGGCCCTGATGAATTTGGTAGACCGGTCCTACGCCATCAGCGTAAACGGTGTCTACTCCCTGTCCAACGAAGGGGAGCTGTTCATCGGGTTGTCCCTCCCGGCAGGTGATAAACCGGAAGGACTGATACTGAAAAGCGAATACGGCGCCAGCCCCATATCCGCCAGCGCGGAAATCAGATACTATTTTTAATGCGCCTGTCCTGGCTCCCCCCTCGGGGCGCCATCCATAGCGCGGCTCACACCTGGCCACAAAGGCCCGTGGCGAAGGGCTTCCATCCCGCTTGCCGCTACATCTTCCCGAACAGGATCAGGACGATCTCCACCAAGATCAGAACCACGATAGTGATTTCCAGGGTGATGTTGTACAGCTCCCCCTGGCGTTGGGAGGCCATCTCGAATATCTTCTCCAGCACGCCAAGCTTATACTCCACCGCCCTGCGCCATTTTTCCAGATACAGCTTCCGCTCGGCCAGGGCGTAGGCCTTGGCGTCGTACCAATCCCCGTAAAGCCTTATGGAGTTGTCTATCGATTCCAGGCCGAACAATCCGGTGGTCCGGACACCGATTATGGAGCGCAGGGTCCTGGAAAGGTGGAACACATTGGCGGTCCACATCCCTTCCTGGCGGAACTTTTCCACCTCGGCGGTCAGCCTGGCATCGAGGATTCTGAAGGAAAGAAGCTGGATGTTGGCCAGCTGTATGAGGGCGACGATGTCGTCGAACTGGCCCCCCTTGTCGATCAACACGGCGCCGTCCCACCCCACCACGGCCAGGTCGTCCACGTCATAGCGCAGGATATTGGAGATGGTATCCTCGGTCTCCGCCTCGGCCAGGATTGCGGTTTCGTCCTTCACCAGCTGGGCGATCATCAGTTTGTTTTCCTGCAACAACTTTTCCGGATCTTCCACGCTGGAAACCAGGAAGAATGTGTATTCCTCAATCTGCTCTATGGGGCCATATTCCCTGGCCGTGGTCATCGCCACATGGTGGAGCCTGTTTTTGGTCTCCAGCGGCATGGAGGAAGTCTCCGAGTCGAAAAAGGCTGTCGTCTCCACCATCACCGTTTCCCCCCGGAAGCTCTTCACTGCGATGGTGGCCTGGAGGTCGCCGATTGCCGGATCCGGGGCAACCATCCTCTCCGGCTCCACTATGGAAAAAGAGGGGGAGTATTCCTCATATCCGGGCGAGCTTTTTGTGGATCGATACACCATCTTCTCCTGGCCCAGGGCTTCCCTGGCCGCGCGCAGGAAGATGACATGAAGAATATTTCCTTTCATCCCATCAACCTCCGGCAAGAGGAAACGTGTGGCCAGGAAGGGGCGATGAGCCATGCTCTCCCATTACGCTCCTTGTGGCCATCGTCAGCTCCAGAGCACATATCCCGGCTCCATCCGGTCGAAAAGATCCGGATGGCTGGGCGTTGCCCGCACGGAGAATCCGTGCCGTCCGCTTTCGTTCAGGGGGATCAGCCCCTTGAACACTGCGGCGCCGTTTTCCACATGGTCGAATGTCATGGGGGCGGCGGAGCCGTCCACGATCTTGTCTCTGGCGTTTAGCGGCCCAAAGTATATCTCCAGCCGCAGATCCTCCGGCTTCAATCCTCCCGTGTGGATGGTGGATGTGACCTCATACATCTGGCCCACCTTCAAGTGGTCGGCTTCCTTGCGGGTGACTTCGATAAAGTTCACAGTGTCCCATTTTTCCGTCACCCCTTTCTTCCAGCCGGCCAGCGCCTTGCCTCTCTTGCGGTCATCCTCCCGCAGGGCGCGAACCCTCTGGACGCATGGGAGGTAGAAGAACACCGTGTAGTTTCGCACCATCCTGTTGGTGTTGAACACGGAGTTGAGCGTGGACATGGAGGCTTTCATCTTGGTGATCCATCCTCTGGGCATGTCGTCGGAGCCCCGGTCATAGAACAGGGCGCGGACCTCTTTTTCCAGCAGGTCATATATAGCCTTGGACTCCACCAGATCCTGTTCCCGATCGCCCCCGGGAAAATCGTCGGACACCTCGCCGCGTCCGATGGCCCAGCCGGTGTTCACGTTGTAACCCTCGCACCACCATCCGTCCAGCACAGAGAGGTTCAGCGCTCCGTTGGCGGAGGCCTTCATACCGGAGGTGCCGGAGGCTTCGTTGGGGCGGCGCGGGTTGTTCAGCCAGACATCCACCCCCTGCACCATGTATCGGGCCACGTTGATGTCATAGTTTTCCAGGAACACGATCTTGGTCCGCAGTTCCTCGTCCCTGGCCCAGTGGATTATATTCTTGATCAGGGTTTTCCCATCATGGTCCCTGGGGTGGGCCTTGCCGGCGAAGACGATCTGTATCGGCATATCCTTGTTGGAGAGCAGCTTTTTAAGCCGCTCCAGGTCGGTGAATATCAGGTTACCCCGTTTGTAGGAGGCGAACCTGCGGGCGAACCCGATGGTGAGCGCGTCGGGGCGCAGGGCCTCGTCGGCCAGGCGGATCTCTTCGACGGTGGCGCCTCTTTTGGCCAGTTGCTGGCGCTGCAGCTGGCGCGCGTAGCCCACCAGCCTTTCCCGTCGGCGCTCATGGGTGCGCCACAGCTCCGCATCCGGGATTTCGTCGATGCGTCGCCACACTGAGTCGTTGGCCGGTTCATGAACCCAGCGGCCTCCCAGGTATCGGTCGAACAGACTCCACATCTCCTCGGAGATCCAGGAGCGGATATGGATGCCGTTGGTGATGGCCCG
>JAOUPQ010000231.1 GCA_029879765.1 Nitrospinota bacterium
CTTCTTCCGGCTCGCCGGCGTGGCGCGCGTATTCTCGACCCACCACCCCCTGCAGCTCCGGGAATTCATACACCATCAGCGTTTCCAGGTCCGCTTTGCAAAGATGGGCCGCCCGATTGACATTTTCCTCCAGGGCAGGATCGACGATTTGGGCAATCTTCCCGGCCAGGGTGGTGAAGCGTTTGACTTTCTGGCCTATGGTTCCGAGTTTTTTCTGGTAAACCACATGATCCAGCCGGGCAACGAAGCTTTCCAGGGGTTTTTTCAGATCCTCGTCGAAGAAGAACTTGGCGTCCGCCAGCCGGGCCCGCAAAACCCGCTGATAGCCGGACACCACCACCTGCTCATCTTCCACTTTCATATTGGAGACCCCAACAAACCCGTTGGTCAGTTTCCCAGCCGAATCCCGGACGGAGAACATTTTCTGGTGGTTTTTCATAGAGGCGATCAGCAGCTCTTCCGGCAGGGCCAGGTATGCCTTGTCGAAAGAGCCCCACAAGGCTGTGGGCCATTCCACCAGGCAAGCTATGGTGTGCGCCAGGTCCTCATCCTCCACAAGGGTGGCGGCGTGGGCGGAGGCCACGGCCCGGGCCTGGTCCATCACCATCTTTTTCCTCTTTTCCAGGTCCGCCACCACATGGGCGTTGGACAGATGGACAAGATAATCGCTCCTGCCGGTGACCTGCATATCCTGGGCGCCAAGGAATCGATGGCCGCGAGTTTGCGCCCCCGTCTGGATATGGCCCAATTGGAAGGGGATGATCTTTCCGCCGAACACCGCCACCACCCAATGGATCGGGCGGGTGAAACGAAAGCCATAATCACCCCAGGCCATGGATTTTGGAAACGGGATCTCCATGGCCGCTTTTGGAAGCTCTTCCGCCATCAACGCGGCGCAAAGCTCGCCCCCGGAATCGATCTCCACATAGGCGTATTCCCCCTTGTCCGTCTGCTCCACTTTCACCGCGCCGGGCTCCACCCCCTTGCTTTTGGCGAAACCAAGCCCCGCCTTGGAGAGGGAGCCATCATCGTTGAACGCGCTTTTTCTGGGAGGGCCGAATATTTTCTCCACCTTGACGGGGCGTTTTTCCGGCAGGCCCATGATGGAAACCGCCAGCCTGCGCGGTGTGGCGTACCACTGGGGGTCCTCGTAGGAGATTGAAAGTTTATCCAGCCTGCCGCATACGTTGGAAAGCAACGCCTCGGCCGCGGGGGCTATATATCCAGAGGGTATTTCCTCTGTTCCTATCTCAAATAGTATCTCGTTCACAAAGTATCTCCATAGGGGGTTTTTTATACATGCCGGGAGAGTGCAAAGAAACCCCTGGCTCGGCTGTTACATATCGGGAGCGGATACCCCTAGGACCGCTGTTAATATCGCCATTTTATCACAGGCATACGCATTTGAGCGTATTGAAACAGCTTAATTTAAGGAGGTTTCTATTATTTTTTGGGGGTGGATCCTGGGATGGACTCTATAGGAGCAGAAGCTTTATGGCGCCCCACTGTCCGCATGAGGGGCAGCGGCCGGAGTACTCGGGGGTGACGATCCCGCAAGACTGGCAGATGAACCGGAAAAACATGTCCATCTCCCGTGCATAGGCCTTGTCCAGAGCCTCCAGCGCGGGGTTGGCGCTGGTATCCCCATGATGGGTTATCTTCCCTTCCATAAGTTGGCGCAGGGTGGAGGAGGCCAGGGGGCCTTTGATCTTTCCCAACTCCTGGCGCGCCGAGTCATGATCCCCGTTTTCCAGATACGCTCCGGCCAGCAATATCCGCAATTCCTCATCATCCGGCGCCAGCCCACTGGCCCAGCGATAATTGTCCAGCGCCGCCGAATTCTCCCCCTTGGCGCGCAGATATATCTCCAGGGCTTTCAATGGAATGATGGATCGGGTCGCCTTGAACGCAGATTCCAGTGTCTTCTTCGCGGCCCTTTGTTTCCCCGATTTCTCATAGGCCTCGGCCAGCTTGATATAGGCGGGGATAAACTGCCCATCGCTGTTTATGGCGCCATTGAGCGCATCGATGGATTCGGAAAGCTTCTCCGCGTTCATAAGCTCCATGGCGCTTTCATATTTCAGCGCGGCCAGCGTCCTGCGCTCCTCCTTCTCCACCGCCACAGGGGAATAGTCTATCACCTCTTTCTGCGCCACGATGGCTTCCTGCACATTGCCCACGCGCGTATATACGTCGCGAAGCCTGCGCATCACGGGCAAAGACTTTCTTATGATCTTTTGCGCCTCTTTTAAAGTGGAGACGGCATAGACGAACTGCTCCGCCCGGAAATAATCCTCAGCCAGCTCCAGCAGGGCCGCGGCGCTTTTTTCGTTCAGCCCCTTTGCCCTGGAGTGCAGGTTGATCGCCTCGGTAAGATCCCCCTCTTCCCGGCGCAATGTGCCCAGCGCAAGGAGGGAGGGGATATGCTCGCCGTTGAGGCCCAGGGCTTTGGTGAAAAACTTCCCCGCTTCCCTTTGCTGCCCGGTGGAGACCCGCTCCATCCCCAGGTCATAGAGCAATGTGGCGCGCCGGATTCTTTTTTCCTGAGCCGATTTTCTGATGGAGGAAAAAAAACCGGTGACCCCTTCCACCGAGTAAAGGATGCCCACGCACAATGCGCCCAGGAAAAACGCGCCCAGCACGGGCCACAGGACGTGCAGTTCCATGCTCATTTCCGGGGCGATAAAGAATGTGACCCTGGCGTTGTTGAGAATGGCAAGATATACGATGCCACCTAGTATAGCGGCCCATAGCACGATTGTCCTGGCAGGTACCATAATTGTGTCCTTAAATCATTTCTTTTCGATCTGTTCCTGACAACGGACACAGAATATGGCGTGAGGGACAAGCTCCAGCCTCCCTTCCGGGATCGGCTCCTCACATTCGGCGCATATACCATATTCGCCATCGTCTATCCTCTCCAGAGCCTCCTCGATCTGGCGCAATGTGTCCAGGCTCTTGTCCCCGATGGACATCAGCAGCCGCCTGCTCATTGTCCGGGTCGCCTCGTCGTTCATATCCGGAACTTCAGAGCCGAACTCTTCGCTGGCGCTTTCCAGGGTCTTTTCATAATCGCTGGATAGCCGTTTTTTCAGCTCAACCAGCATAGCCCTGAAACTATCAAGCTTTTCTTTTTCCATTCCCAATCATTTTCTAGAAATATATGCTCTATTTATCTTCGGGAAGGATCCTTTTGGCGTCGCTCCAGTAGCTCTCCAGGTCGTAGTATGTCCTGGCCTCCTCCGAGAAGACGTGGATCACCACATCCCCGGCGTCCACCAGGACCCACCAGGCCTTGTCGTATCCTTCGATATGGTAGCTCTTCTCCCCCGCCTCGCGCAAAGTCTCCTCCACACTGTCCACTATCGCCTTGATCTGCCGGTTGGACGATCCGCTGACTATCATGAAAACATCCGCCACATCCGACACCCCCCGCACATCGAAGGCCACAGGATCCAGCGCCTTCTTGGACACGGCGGAATTATAGCATAGGGAGTATTTCTCCATGGCGTTGATCTGCGTTTGTTGCGTCATTTCCTGTCAGCTTTATCCTTTAATGTTTTTGCCAAATGGCTTTTCATCATTAAGATACCTTTCCACGTCCTCAGGAACAAGATATTTAACTGTTCTTCCCGCCGCCAGCCTGGCCCGGATATCGGACGAGGATATCTCCACCCTAGGTGTTTTTAAAATATTTATCACCGTTGAGGCCCCCGAAACGCGCAACGATGCCAGCCTGCCTTCGTGGCTTGTCACTATATCGTGGAACTTCAGGTTGTGATATCGCGCCGAAAGGGTGGCCTGGATGAACTGGGCCAGGGTGGATTGGTCATAACCATAACGGGCGGTCACCACGAAGTTGACGGTCTTTAGCAATGTCAGCGCCGATTTCCAGGTGGATATATCCTCCATGGCGTCCTGCCCTGTGATGAAATGACAATCCGGGCCATATTCGTCGACGAACTGGCGCATGGTGTCTATGGTGAAGCTGGGTCCCTTCCGATCCAGCTCCACCCGGCTGGGATGGAGCAGCGGATTGTTCCGGCAGGCCAACTGCACCATTTCATATCGAGCTTCCGCGTCCATCAGCTCTTCTTGCTCTTTATGAGGCGGAACAGCGGCCACCACCAGATGCACCTGGTCCATCTCCAGCAGGTTGGCCGTTTCCTGGGCTATAAGAAGGTGGCCCAGATGCACCGGGTTGAACGAACCGCCCAATACGCCTATTCTCATGTCGTTCCTCCCAGGAGAGGGTTGCCGCCGACAGCGATCTGCTCTTCCATCGGCGAAAAGGGACCTGGCTCGTCTCCCTGCAGGATCACTTGCGGATCTGGCCGGAGCCGAGCACGATGAACTTGAGGCATGTCAACTCGTTGAGCCCCATGGGGCCCCGGGCGTGGAGCTTCTGGGTGGAGATGCCGATCTCCGCCCCCAGCCCATACTCGCCGCCATCGGAAAACCTGGTGGAGGCGTTTACCATCACCGAGGAAGAATCCACGGCGGCCAGAAATCGGCCCGACGCGCTGTAGTCCTCCGTCACGATAGATTCGGTGTGGGCGGAGCCGTATTTGGTAATATGATCCACCGCTTCATCCAGGCTATCCACCACGCGGATGGAGATTTTCAGCTCCAGATACTCCGTATACCAATCCTCTTCCGTGGCCTCGCCCACGCCCTGGGCCAGGCTCCTGGTGTGGGCGCATCCCACCATTTCCACTCCAGCCTTGGCGAATCTTTCCACCATGGCTGGCAGAAACCGGGGGGCAACGTCCTTGTGGACCAGCAGAGTCTCCGCCGCGTTGCACACCGAGGGACGATGGACCTTGGAATTGAAGGCGATCTCCGA
>JAOUPQ010000230.1 GCA_029879765.1 Nitrospinota bacterium
TGCTTATATATTCGTTAGATATCGCCTAAGGATATCAGGCTGGCGGTGGCTCCACAACAGTGACTTTGGTTTTTGCAAATCGTTTCACATTGATGCTTCACCAACGCGGAAAAATAGTATCATTATCGGGTATATCCGCTCCTGGAAAATGGCTATTCGGTTTCTATTAAAAAGGAGGTTTGCATGGTCAAGATTAGATTTTTCGGCGCCGCCGAACAGGTCACCGGCTCCTGCTTTCTGCTGGATACTGGCCGGGAAACCGTATTGATCGACTGCGGCATGTTCCAGGGAAGCCACGACACTTTCATGAAGAACTACGACGCTTTTGGCTTCGACCCGGCCAAAGTGGACCATATGATCCTCTCCCACGCCCACGCCGACCATTCAGCGCGCATCCCCCTGCTGGTTAGCCGGGGGTATAAGGGGAAGATCCACTGTCACGCGGCCACGGCGGAACTGGCGCACCTGATCGTCATGGACTCCGCCCATATCCATGAAGTGGAGGCTGGATGGCGATCCCGCAAGAACCGGCGCAAAGGCAAGGGCCCTGTGAAGCCGCTGTACACCACAGCCGAAGCGGAAACCTCGCTGAAGCGGTTGGCCAGGACTCATTACCACAAGACCGTGGAGCTATCCAGATCCATAAGCTTCACCCTCCACGACGCCGGCCATATCCTCGGCTCCTCCATTGTGGAGCTGGATATCCGCGCCGACCACGGCCCCGGCACAAAGATCGTGTTCAGTGGCGATCTGGGCCGACCAGGACAACCGATCATAAAAGACCCGGAGTTCCTCACCTCCGCCGACTACCTGGTGATCGAATCCACCTATGGCGCCCGGCGGCACAAGCCAATTTCCGACACCAAGGAGGAACTGGCGGAAATCATCCGCCAGGCGGCCAAAACCGATTCCAATATCATCATCCCTTCCTTCGCCGTGGGGCGCACCCAGGAAATGATCTTTTACATAAGAGAGCTTATGGATGAGGGACGAATCCCGAAAACCTATAAGAATATCTATGTAGACAGCCCCATGGCCACCAGCGCCACAGGGATATATGAAAACGCCGTGCGGGAATGCTATGGCGAGGAAGCCTTGCACTATTACGACAGCCACCTATCCCCTTTGCGCTTCGAGGGGCTCCATTTCGTTTCGTCGGTGGACGAGTCCATGCTCCTGAACATGACCCCCGGCGGACAGATCATCATATCCGCCTCCGGCATGTGCGACGCGGGGCGGATATTGCACCACCTGCGGCATAACCTTTGGAACGAGAACAGCCATGTAATCTTCGTCGGCTATCAGGCGGAGGGGACCAAGGGACGCAAGATAGTGGACGGCGCCGAGTCGGTGAAAATCATGCGCGAGCAGATATCGGTAAAGGCCAGGATCCACACCCTCAACGCCTTGAGCGCCCATGCCGATACCGATGGACTCGTCCAATGGGCCTCCCACTTCAAGTCACCGCCGAAGCTGACGATGGTGGTTCATGGAGAGAAAGATCAGGCCGAGGGGCTGAAAAAAAGGCTTAAGGAGGAATTGGGTTTGCACGCCACAATCCCGGTGATGGGGGAAACCATAGCCCTGGTCTAGCCCTCCCCGGGAAAATTCCCTTTATCCCGGCATAGCGTTAATTTATAATTACCGATTCCATTTAATCGCATACAAAGAGGTATTCTTGGATTTCATAGACTTAAAAACCCAGCGCGACATAATAAAGCCGAAGCTCGATCGCCGTCTTGCGCGGATATTCGATAGCTGCCAGTTCATCATGGGGCCGGAAGTGACCGAGCTGGACAAGGCCCTGGCCGAATTCATCGGCGTCAGGCACGCCATCAGCCTCTCCAGCGGCACAGACGCCCTGTTGCTTGCTCTTATGGCCCTGGGAGTTAAACCAGGCGATGAAGTGATCACTACCCCCTTCACCTTCTTCGCCACGGCGGAGGTGGTGTCGTTGCTAGGCGCCACTCCGGTGTTCGTGGATATCGACCAGGATACCTTCAACATCGACCCGACCAGGATCGAGGGCGCCATCACGGAAAAGACAAAGGCTATCATCCCCGTCAGCCTGTATGGCCAATGCGCGGAAATGGACTCCATAAACCGCATCGCCGCCGCCCGGGGCATTCCCGTCATCGAAGACGCAGCCCAGAGTTTCGGCGCCGAGTATAAGGGAAAGAAGTCCTGCGGCCTGTCGGCCATAGGCTGCGCCAGCTTCTTCCCGTCAAAGCCTCTGGGGTGCTATGGCGATGGGGGCGCCTGCTTCACCGACGACGACAGATTGGCCGACACGTTGCGCCAGTTGCTAAACCATGGCCAGGACCGGCGCTACAACCATCCGCTCATCGGGACCAACGCCAGGATGGACACTATCCAGGCCGCGGTGCTGCTGGAGAAGCTGGCCATATTCCCCGACGAGGTGAAAGCCCGAGCCAGGATCGGCTCCCGATATTCCCAGTTGCTGGACGGCGCCGTGGCCACCCCCGTCATAGCGCCGGGGAACACCCATGTGTATGCCCAATACACAATCAGAACCAGGAACAGGGATCAGACCCAGCAGGAACTGAGCAAAATGGGAATCCCCACGGCGGTCCATTATCCCGTCCCGTTGCATCGACAGCCCGCATACGCCCACCTGGGCCTGGGAGAAGGCGCCTTCCCTGTCGCCGAAGCAATGGCCGGGGAAGTGATCAGCCTGCCGATGCATCCATACCTTTCCGACAAGGATATGGATTTGGTGGTGGCGGGGGTGAAGGAAACCTGCAAAAGTGGGGACAGGGCGTGACTTTCCCGGGGCAGCGTCGCCTTTAAGGTCTGGAGATAATTCCGCTCATCCGCGCTGTAATTTCTTTTCCCAATCCAGCGCCGTGGAGATTATGAAATCCAGGTCGTCATGTTCCGGCGCCCAGCCCAGCTCCTCCTTTATACGCTCGGAGGAAGCCACCAGCATTGGCGGATCCCCCGGTCGCCTTGGGCCTTCTTCCACGGGGAAGTCCTTCCCGGATACACGCCTGGCCGCCTCGATAACTTCCCGCACACTGTGTCCATGGCCATACCCGCAGTTATACACTCTGGGCGCCCCCCCATCGAGCAGGTAGTCCAGCGCCAGCAGATGGGCCGAGGCCAGGTCGTCCACATGAATATAATCGCGGACCCCCGTTCCGTCCGGTGTGGGATAATCGGTTCCGTAAATGGTGACCCCTGGCCGTGCGCCCAGGGCCGCCTGACACGCCACCTTCACCAGATGCGTGGCGTTTTCCGTGGTCTGCCCGATGCGCCCTTTCGGGTCGGCCCCGGCCACATTGAAATAACGAAGTATCACATGGCCCAGGCCCATGGCCCTCCCCACATCCTCGATCATTCTCTCGCTCATCATTTTGGAGGCGCCATAGGGATTGACCGGATTCAGGGGGGAGTCTTCTGTGGTGGGGGTGGTTTCCGGAGCGCCATAAACGGCGGCAGTGGAGGAATAGACCAAGGCCCCTATCTGGTGAGTGGAAAGCGCCTGCAGCAAAACCAGGGTGGCGCAGGTATTGTTGGCGTAATACGACAACGGCTTTTGCACAGATTCCGGCGCCACCACCGACGCGGCGAAACTCATGACCGCGTCGAAAGATCGCTTTTTGCATATCCGGTCCAGGGCGGCCATGTCCGCCAGATCCGCCACCACCATCTCCGCGCCTGGGGCCGCGTCGGCTTGTCCCGTGGACAGGTTGTCATACACCACCACCCGATGGCCACGTTCCATCAGCTTCATGGCCACATGGCTTCCGATATACCCGGCTCCTCCGGTCACCAATATTCTGGCCAATACCGCTTTCTCCTGTCATGGGGTGTGCGCCCAAAATCCACCGCTCATTTTTCCGATCAATCATCGATGTGATAATTCAATATGGCGCAGGTGGAACAGGGATCGCAAATGAATTCTTGTTGTATTGGAGTTGTTTGAGCTAGAATGTTTTTTCGCTACCTTGCATTTGGGCTTTTACAAGACAACTTCAATCGCAAAGAAATCAATGGACAAAAAAGCGGATAACAAGGCCACCAACGTGGTGTGGCATCATGCCACCGTCACTCGCGAGCGACGTGAGAAAAAGAACAAGCATAGAAGCGCCATATTGTGGTTCACGGGCCTGCCCTGTTCGGGGAAATCCACCTTGTCCCATGCCGTGGAGGAGAGCCTGTTTCAGATGGGATGCAACACCTTCGTGCTCGATGGCGACAACGTGCGTCACGGCCTTTGCTCCAACCTGGGATTCACCGCCGAAGACAGGACGGAAAACATCCGCCGAATCGGCGAGTTGGCCAAGCTGTTTCTCGAGGCGGGTGTCATCCCGCTGACCGCGTTCATATCACCATATATCAAGGACAGGGAGTTGGCGCGCAACCTGGTGCCCCATGGAGATTTCATAGAAATTTATTGTGACTCTCCTCTGGAAGTGTGCGAAGAAAGGGATGTGAAAGGGTTGTACAAGAAGGCCCGTTCCGGAGAAATCAAGCATTACACCGGCGTCTCCGACCCTTACGAAGCCCCTGTGTCGCCGGAAGCGCGGATCGACACCGCCAACCAGAGCGTGGAGAAGTGCGCCGAAGATGTGATCGATCTTCTGATTTCTCGGGGAATCATTGACAAACCGGTAAAATAGAACTGATGTCCTGGGTCATTTTTCTGGCTGAAAACGGCGCCCCCGGACTCAGGCCCGAATGCATGCCAAACTTTTTATTCTATCCTGGCTCCATGATGTGTCTTCATCGTTCTTTCATCCTGCTTCCCCAGGCTTGGGCGCCCATGGCTCATTCCCCATATCGTGAGTCCTTATGAGCGCAGATCCAATTATCACGGAGC
>JAOUPQ010000232.1 GCA_029879765.1 Nitrospinota bacterium
GGTTGGCGCTGATCCGCAAGGCGCGAATCGTCTCCTTGTCCGTCAGGCCGGGAGTGCTCCATATATCGTTCCACCCCAGGTGGAAGATGACGAAAGATGGATCGATCTTGTTATGCCAACGATCGAAAAGTATCCGCGCCTGGTGGGTGCTGTGTCCCGGTTGGGAAATGTTATATATCCACGGGGTCATTCCCTCCTTCGCCAGTTCCGCCTCCAGCATGGCGGGCCATGTGTCCCCATACCGGGGCAGACCCCATCCGAACCCGTTGGAATCTCCCACCACCATTATTCGTTCCGCCCCCGGCGGCGCCTGGTCGAATTGGCCCCCCCGGAACCCCAGGGAGTTTATCCCCTCATATCCCTCCACAGCGCCTCCCGATGGATTGGGGCGTACACGAAAGATCAGCTCCGGGTCCGGCGCCGTCAGGCCGACGTGGCGCAGGTTGTATTCCACGGAGTCGGCCATGGGCGTCTCTTTTGCAGTTGGAGGCTGGGCGCCTCCGGCGATTTTCAGCGTCACCCATGAAGCCACCTCCATGAAGGCGAAAACCAACAGGAGCGCGGCCAGGGGGAACAGTATCTTTTTCTTCATAACAACAAGAAGGATACCGGAAAACCTCCGCCGTGTCCGCATCTGTTGATCAGTGGGTTTTGGAAAGCGCAATTGGTTCCATTGGCGGGGAATAAACCATATAATCATCTTTTGATAATGGAGGAAATGGCCTTGGTTGAAAAGAGTATGGAAAAGCTGCTCCAGAACCTGTACCAGAAGAAGATCACTCCGGAAGAGGCGATGGAGAAGTTGAGGAACCTGGCGACGGAGGATATCGGCGTGGCCAGTGTGGACCACCACCGCCAGATCCGTCAGGGCTTCCCGGAGGTGATTTATTGCGCCGGAAAAACCGATGACGAAGTGGAGGCTATCGCCCGGGCCATACTGAAAAAAAGCAAAACCCTGCTGGCCACTCGCGCCAGCAAAAAGGTTTTCGACCGTATCCGCAAAATCAACAAAACCGCGGTTTTCCACCCCCGCAGCGGAGCCATAACCGCAGGTGGCGGCAGGAGCAAGACCGGCGCCGTGCTGGTGGTTTCCGCGGGCACCTCGGACCTGCCGGTGGCGGAGGAGGCGGCGGTGACGGCGGATATCATGGGGAGCAAAGTGGAAACGGTTTATGACGTGGGAGTGGCGGGGATCCACAGGCTGTTCGGTCATATGGAAAAACTGGAGCAGGCCAGGGTGATTGTGGTGGTGGCGGGAATGGATGGAGCGCTGGCCTCTGTGGTGGGGGGGCTGACTTCCCGCCCGGTGATCGGTGTCCCCACCTCCGTGGGATATGGAGCGGCGTTGGGGGGGCTGTCTGCCTTGCTGGCCATGCTCAACTCCTGCGCTTCCGGGGTGGCGGTGATGAATATCGACAACGGTTTCGGCGCAGGCGCCCTGGCGCATAGGATCAACACTCTGCCGGAGAAGACATTGGCATGATCCATATTCAAGTAGAAGCATACCATCAGGGTGCTGGCTCGCGGGATCCGGGCGCCCTGGCGCACAGGATCAACACTCTGCCCGAGAAGGTTGGGCCATGACTCTGGCTTATCTGGAAGCGTATTCAGGCATCAGCGGCGACATGACCCTGGGCGCCATGGTGGACGCCGGGCTGGATGTGGAAACATTAAGGTCGCAGCTTGCCAGGCTGTCCGTGGATGGATACACCCTTCTGTCCGAGAAAACAAAACGCAAAGGGATCGCCGCCACAAAAGTCACCGTTCGCCTGGAGCAGGGCGCCCACACGGGCCATCGCCACTATCCCCAGATCATGGATATTATAAAGCGCAGCGACCTGGACCCGAAGGTAAAGGAGATCGCCTCCGCAATTTTCACCACCCTGGGCCTGGCGGAGGCGGCCGTGCATAATACTACGCTGGAGAAGGTCCATTTCCACGAGGTGGGGGCGGTGGATTCCATCGTGGATATCGTGGGCGCCGCCATCGGCTTCTGCGCCCTGGGGATCGACGAGGTGGTGGTCTCCGCGGTGAATACAGGGCATGGCACGGTGGCCACGGAACATGGGTTGCTCCCCGTCCCCGCTCCCGCCACGGCCAGGATATTGATGGGTGTCCCCACCTACGCCTCCGGTCCGGCGGTGGAGCTGACCACTCCCACCGGGGCGTCTATTGTAAAAACCATGGGCGCCGCTTTTGGACCACAGCCTTCCATGACCGTTCGCCTCCTCGGATGCGGCGCCGGGGGGAAGGAGCTGGAGGACAGGCCAAACATACTGCGCCTTTTCATCGGGGAGCGCTCCTCCCTTCTGGCCAGGGAGCGGCTGCTGGAGATATCCACCAATATCGACGATATGAATCCACAGGGTTATCCCGGACTGTCGGATAAGCTGTTCGCGGGCGGCGCGCTGGATGTGACGCTGGCCCCGGTGCTGATGAAAAAGGGGCGGCCTGCGCATATCCTGACGGTGCTGATAAACCCGAAGGATCGGATGGTCGTGGAGAAAATAATCCTGGAGGACACAACTTCGTTGGGGTTGCGCATAGTCGAGGTGGAGCGGGTTTCGGCGCAAAGACGTATGGTGGAGGTGCAGACCAGTTGCGGCCCTGTGCTGGTGAAGTTGGCCGCCCTGCCCGGGGGCGGGGAAAAAGCGGCGCCTGAATTCGAAAGCGTCCGGGTGGCCGCTGCCGCGACGAACACCCCATACGACACCCTGTATTGGGAAGCGGCGCGGCTGGCCTTGCGGCAGGGGCGATAGCGTGACCAACGCGACGGCGGCCCTGGCTATTGGGTTCGTATTTGTTTGCCGCAGGGGGGGAGGAGCGTTTATAATCCTCGATAGATTAACCTTTCACTGGCTGCGTCATGGACATCAAGGAACTGCTTAAAATACTGGCTTGCCCCAAATGCAAAGGGGAGCTTGTCTTGGCCGAATCGGAAGATGGATTTGATTGCCAGGCGTGCAAGCTGCGTTATGAAATCCGGGAAGGTATTCCCGTCATGCTGGTGGATGAGGCCAGGCGTCTGGACGGCGCCGAATAACCGGGCCAGTCATTCTTTCCCTCCGGTATTTCCGCGCTGAGTCCTCAAATATATTTCGCCTTACACAATGAATGGATCAGGAGTCGTGGACGATAAATCTTCCGCTAACACACAAGTGAAGCTGGCGGTGGTGGTGGTGACCCTCAACGAGGAGGAGAACATCGAAGACTGCCTCGATAGCCTGAGCTTTGTGGATGATATCGTGGTGGTGGATTCCGGCTCCACGGACAGGACTGTGGAACTGTGCCGGGCCAAGGGGGCGCGGGTGTTCCACAACGAGTGGAAAGGGTATATCGAGCAGAAGAATTACGCCCTGAGTCTGGTGAACAGCGAATGGGTGCTCAGCCTGGACGCGGATGAGCGTATCTCCCGCAAGTTGCGCGAGGAAATCATCGCGGAGCTGAAAAATCCCTCCGCCGACGGCTACGACATCCCCAGGCTGGCGTATTACATCAACCGGTGGATGTATCGTGGCGGCTGGTATCCGGACAGGAAGTTGCGGCTGTTCCGGCGCGGCAAGGGGTTTTGGACAGGGGAGAACCCGCACGATCGAATCTCCGTTGGGGATGGCAAGGTGGGGCGGTTGGAGGGGATAATATACCACCTCTCTTTCAGTGATATCGCCTCCCATGTGGCCACGCTGAACCGGTTTTCCACCATCGGCGCCCAGGAGAGGATGAAAAAGGGGAAAGGGAGCGGGATAATTTTCGCCGTCATCCGTCCTGTGTTCACCTTCGTGAAGATGTATTTCATCAGGCTGGGATTTCTGGAGGGGGCTCCGGGGTTCATCGCCGCCTCCCTTTCCGCATATCACGTATTCTCGAAATACTGGAAAATTATGGAGATGATGGAAAATGGCGATTGGCCGTCTGAAGGATGATTTCGACGAGGGGATGGCGCCCTATTACCTTATGGGAGCCACGCCCGTGGCTCTGGTCATCGGCGCGGTGGCCCCGGCTCCCCTGTTCCCTTTCATACTGGCATTGGCAGTGTACCCGGTGTTCTTCCATTTCATCCGCCAGGGGAGGCTGGGGATGGCGCTGCTGTGGACAGTGATGTGGGGCGCCCTGAACTTTGCCCTGGTGGCCGCGGCGGTGGCCCAGGATATCCCGGCGGTGCGCTCCAGGGCGGCGGGGATGGCCATGATAGCCCCGGCCCAGACTCCACCGGCGGAGGAGCCAGCCAGGGAGCTGGTGGTCCAGGCGGCCATGGCCAGGGGTGGGGATTTTCTGGCGGTGGTGGCGCTCTCTGGTGTCTCTGGCGGGGCGCTGGCTCTGGCGGCTGGCGCCGTGGGGCTGAACCACATCGCGGTGGTGTCTGGCCACGCCGTGGCCATGGGAGGCGGATTGGATGCGGCGATCCTGGCGTTTCCTCCATGGATGGTGTTTCGAGCCATGGGCCTGCTGATGGTGGTCATCGGTGTGACATACCTTTTTGTCCTGAAGCTGGAAGGCAGGGAAATGGATTGGGGCAGATCATTGCGCTGGGTGGGCGTGGGCGCCTTCTTTCTGGTCATGGACACATATTTCTATATCAACCTGGGCGCCGTATGGTCCCGGTTTTTTGTCGAGGCGATGTGACGGGGGGATTGTTTGTGTTTAAGTTGTCAAATTAATATACTATCGTCTAGAAATGGGAACTGTTCCTATGAACTTCCCCCGAATTGACGGACAGATTGTTTAGTTAGTAATCTGTAATTCAAGGAGGGAAGAATGAGCAAGAAACGGCGTAAATTCAGCGAAGAGTTCAAGGTCGAGGCGGTGAAGCTGGTGACC